>NZ_JQNL01000001.1:2862500-2965000 GCF_000745235.1 Luteibacter mycovicinus | reverse complement strand
CGACACCGCCCGCATGGCAAGGGCGTTTACGTGATTACCGACGGCCCTCGCGACGATCTTTTCGCCGCCGTCGAGGCCGCGCTGGCCGGTGGCGCCCGCATGCTTCAGTACCGCGACAAGTCCACCGACGCGGACCGCCGACGCAGAGAGGCCGACGAGATCTCCCGCCTGTGCGCCCTCCACGACGCGCCCTTTATCGTGAATGACGACGTCCCGCTCGCCCTGGCCACGGGCGGCGGGGTGCATCTGGGCCGCGAGGATGTGTCGATCGCCGAAGCCCGCGCGGAACTGGGCCCGGACGCCATCATCGGTGTCTCCTGCTATGGATCCCTCGAGCGGGCGAAGCAACTGGCGGGAGAGGGGGCGGACTACCTGGCTTTCGGCGCCATGTACCCGTCGACCACCAAGCCCCATGCCCCGGTCGCCCCGCACGACGTTTTGACGCAGGTCGCCCTCCTGGGCCTGCCGGTCGTGGCGATTGGCGGGATCACCCCCGACAATGGACGGGTCCTTATCGAAGCGGGTGCCGACTACCTTGCCGTGGTCTCCGCCGTTTTCGCCGCGCCCGATATCCAGGCCGCGACGCGCCGCTTCGCCGATCTTTTCGACTCACGCCCCGGAATCATTCAATGACCAGCAACCAGGAACTCTTCGCCCGCGCCCGAAAGCTGCTGCCCGGAGGGGTCAATTCGCCCGTGCGCGCCTTCCGGTCGGTCGGCGGCGAGCCGTTCTTCACCGCCCGGGCTGACGGTCCCTTCCTCTGGGACGTCGAGGGCAAGCGCTACATCGATTACGTCGGCTCCTGGGGCCCCATGGTCGTGGGCCATAATCATCCGGCTGTGCGCGAGGCCGTCGAACGCGCCGTCAGGAACGGACTGTCGTTCGGCACGCCCTGCCCCGCCGAGGTCACGATGGCCGAGACCATCGTCGATCTGGTGCCGTCCATCGACATGGTGCGCATGGTCAACTCGGGTACGGAAGCCACGATGTCGGCGATCCGCCTGGCGCGTGGTGCGACCGGCCGCTCGAAGATCGTCAAGTTCGAAGGCTGCTACCACGGCCACGGCGACAGCTTTCTGGTGAAGGCCGGTTCGGGCGCGCTGACCTTCGGCGTGCCGACCTCGCCGGGCGTGCCCAAGGCGTCGGCCGACCTGACGCTCACCCTCCCCTATAACGACATCGATGCCGCCCGCCTGCTCTTTACACAGGAAGGCAAGGAAATCGCCGCCCTGATCATCGAGCCGGTCGCCGGCAACATGAACTGCATCCCGCCGAAAGAAGGTTATCTCCAGGCCTTGCGCGACCTGTGCACCGAGCATGATGTGCTGCTCATTTTCGACGAAGTCATGACCGGCTTTCGCGTGGCTCTCGGCGGCGCGCAGGCGCATTACGGCATCACGCCGGACCTGACCTGCTTCGGCAAGATCATCGGCGGCGGCATGCCGGTCGGTGCCTATGGTGGCCGCCGCGACCTGATGGAGCAGATCGCTCCGGCCGGTCCGATCTATCAGGCGGGCACCTTGTCGGGTAATCCGGTGGCGATGGCTGCCGGCCTGGCGATGGTTGAACTGATCCAGGCGCCGGGCTTCCATGACGATCTGGCGGCGCGCACGGTGAAGCTGACCGACGGCATCCTGGGCGCGGCGAAACGTGCCGGTGTGCCTTTCAGCGTCAATCGCGTGGGCGGTATGTTCGGGTTGTTCTTTACGGACGAAACCGTCGAGAGCTATGCGCAGGCGACGAAGGCGGATGTCGACGCATTCAACCGCTTCTTCCACGGGATGCTGGAGCGTGGGGTGTATCTGGCTCCGTCGGCGTTCGAGGCCGGGTTTGTTTCCAGCGCGCACGACGATGATGTCATCGCGGGCACGGTGGCGGTGGCGGGTGAGGTGTTTGCTTCGCTGTGATGTCTGCGGAATAACGCATGTGGAGGCCGTGCCTGGCGTTGGATGCGCGGCACGGCTTCACTCGTTTTTTTGGCGGGGTGAGGGTTCGCCAGCAGGCTGGCTCCTGCCGGAGAAGAGCATCGTCGATCCGGGCGGCGAGGCCGGCCGGATCGACAGGATCGCTCAGGCGACTTGCGCTTCCTTGGTGAAGGCGTGCAGTGCCGCGCCGAGGCGTTCGAGGCCTTCCGCGGTTTCTTCGTCGGTGATGGTCAACGGCGGGACGATGCGCAGCACGTCGGGGCCGGCCTGCAGAATCAGCAAACCATGCGCGGCGGCAAGGTCGAGGATTTCACCCGCCCGGCCCTTATAGGCATCACCGAGCACCGCACCGATCATCAGGCCACGCCCACGGACTTCCGAGAAGAGGTGCAGGTCGTGGTTGAGCTTGTTGAGTCCGGCGCGGATGTCGTTGGCCTGGCGTTCGACGTTGAGCAGCACGGCGGGCGACGAGATCTTCTTCAGCGCGACGCGGGCCACCGCGGCGGCCATCGGATTGCCACCAAACGTGGTGCCATGCGCACCGAACTGCATGATGTCGGCGACCTTGGGGCCGACCAGCATCGCACCGATCGGGAAGCCCGCGCCCAGCGCCTTGGCCAGCGTGACGATGTCGGGCGTGACATGGTCGTGCGCGTGGGCGAACAGCGTGCCCGTCCGACCCATGCCGGACTGGATTTCATCCAGCACCAGCAAGGCGTCGTGCTTGTCGCAGAGCTCGCGTACGGCCTTGAGGAAACCGGGTTCGGCCGGCATCACGCCGCCCTCGCCCTGAATCGGCTCCAGCATCACCGCCGACACGCCGCCCTGCGCAAACGCTTCTTCCAGTGCGGGCACGTCGTTGAATGCCACATAGCGGAAGCCACCGGGCAACGGCTCGTAACCTTCCTGGTATTTCGGCTGCGCCGTAGCCGTCACCGACGCGAGCGTGCGCCCGTGAAACGAGCCCTTGAAGGTGATGATGACGCGCTCTTCCGGCGGGCGGCCCTTCGAAGTAGCCCACTTGCGCACCAGCTTGATGGCGGCCTCGTTGGCCTCCGTGCCGGAGTTGCAGAGAAAGACCCGCTCGGCGAACGGGGCGTGCCCGATCAGTTCTTCGGCCAGGCGCAGCGGCGGCTCGGTCCAGAAGACATTGCTTGCGTGCCAGAGCTTGCCGGCCTGCGTGGTCAGCGCGGCGACCAGATCGGGGTCCTGGTGACCCAGCGCGTTGACCGCGATGCCCGCACCGAAATCGAGGTAGTCGCGGCCTTCGGTATCCCAGACGCGGGAGCCCTTGCCGTGGTCAAGGACGACGTCGCGGGGACGATAAACGGACAGCCAGTAGCGCTTGCCGAGGCCGATGAGATCGGAGGAATCGACAGGATGCGAGGACATGGAACGAACTCCCGGGCCCGGCCGCAGCGCCGGAACCCTTACAGAAACGGATGGAATCGCACGGTACGCTCTGCGGTCCGACATCGAACCCGCATCGTATGATCGGCTGTACCGCGCGTGCAACGACTCTGTGACACGCCGCTTCAGCGGCTGAACGGCCACGCGCCGCAGACCGACGGGAAACTCCTTGCGAATCAAAGCACCTGCCACGTGGCACGGCGTTTGCTGCCTGTGGGACAAGGCCCTGTGAAGCCCGCGATGTTCGTTCGCCCGACGACCCTGCCAAGCCGAGCGACGAATGGGAACTCCCGGTCCCCCAGAGGACCGGGAGTTTTCTTCACTCCGCTGACGGATCAACGCAGCTGGTCGAGCGCCAGCTGGTGCTTCTTGCAAAGGCGATAGACGGTGACGCGGGAGACGCGCAGACGGCGCGCGCATTCGCTGATGTTGAACGCACTGGCGCGCAGACAATCGACGATCGCCTCGCGCTCGGCCGAGGTTCGGGCGCTGCCAAGGCTGTCCCGGTCGCCGCCGGGCGCATCCGGCGTCAGCTCGAGATCCTCGGGCGTAATGAGGGCGTCGTCGGCAATGACGGCGGCGCGCTGCACGCGGTTCATCAGCTCACGGACGTTGCCCGGCCACGGGAAGCCGTTCATCGCCTTGCGCGCGGCGGTGCTGAAGGCCCGTGCGCGCGTGCCATAGGTTTCGCGGAAAGCGTCGAGAAAATGCTGGGCCAGCAGCTCGATATCGCCGGCGCGCTCCCGCAGGGGCGGCATCCGCAGTCGGAGCACGTTGAGCCGGTAGAACAGGTCCTCGCGGAAACGGCCCTGGGCGACGGCCTTTTCCAGGTCCACATGAGTGGCGGCCAGCACGCGGACGTCGACATGCACGGACTGACAGCTGCCGACGCGATCGATCGTTCCTTCCTGAAGCACACGCAGCAGATTGGTCTGGGCATCCAGCGGAAGGTCACCGATCTCGTCGAGAAAGACGGTGCCGCCGTCCGCCGCCTCGAAATGGCCGATACGCCGTGCCGTCGCGCCGGTGAAGGCACCGCGCTCGTGCCCGAACAATTCCGACTGGACCAGGTTGGCCGGCAGCGCACCGCAATTGATCGCGGCGAACGGCTTTCCGTGACGGCCGGAGAGTTGATGCAGGGCGCGGGCGGCCATTTCCTTGCCGGTGCCTGTCTCGCCCGTAATGAGGAGCGGGAGTTCGACCGGCGCGAATTTTCGAATGTTCTGTGACAGTGCGCGAATGGCCGGGCTGTCGCCGGTCATCACGGTGGGGCGCTCGTCCGGCGGCTCGAGACCACCCTCATGCGGCACCCTGAGCAGCGCCTGGCGCAGGGCGGCGAACGACGACGCGCCGTCGATGAGTTCGAGCGCGCAGGGCAAGGCGAGCCGGACGGCAGGGTCGCTGGAGGGCGTGTGTGGACCGGTGAGCCCGATCCAGGGCATGCCGGGATGCAACCGCCGCAGTTCGCCCAGGAGTTTCAGGGCTTCAGGAGCCGCCGAACGCAGGTCGACCACGGCGACCGCCATCTCACCGCACTCGGGCAGGTCGCCGCCCACACGACCGGGATCGGCTACCAACGTACGCCATCCCGCCCGGATCAGACCGAAGTGTTCCTCGACGCTCGGCCTGCCCACCCAGACGACACAACGACCCGTCATTTCCCCGCGCGACATGCCTGCTCCTCACACGATACGTGGCCTGCTGCCGGCTCTCGCGGATTCATGACCGGACCCGCCGCCGGCACCCCCTGCTGGCCGACAAGCCCCACATCGCCACTCGGCTGTCAGCCGGCGGCGACAGGGAGAGACGGTACCGCTGCCTGCCGGAAGCGGCCATACGCCAAACGGGCTAGCTCCCGGGAGGCCGCGGCATAGCTGTCGCGGTAGCTACAGAAACAAATCGGGCAGCAGCGGTTCGCCGGGCACCACGGCGTAGCGGTCGAAGTCGGTGACACCCTGCTCCCGCAGGATGTCTTCATCGATGACGAAGTGCCCGGTGTAATCACGGGAAGGCCGCGTCAGGATGGCATGCGCCGCATCGGCCACGATCGCGGGCGTGCGGCAGTTCTGCGGGCGGACGCCATCGATCATGGCGATGGCCGCCGTGGCGATCACCGTCCGGGGCCACAAAGCGTTGACGGCGATACCCATCGGCGCGAACTCGGGCGCCATACCCAGGACACAAAGGCTCATGCCGAACTTGGCGATCGTGTAGGCCACATGCGGCGCGTACCACGTCGGGTCGATGCTAGGCGGAGGCGACAGCATCAGCACGTGCGGATTCGCGGCTTCTTTCAGGTACGGCAGGCAGGCCTGCGTCACCAGGAACGTGCCGCGGGTGTTCACCTCGTGCATCAGGTCGAAGCGTTTCATCGGCGTGTCTTCGACGCCCTTCAGCCAGATCGCGCTGGCGTTGTTCACCACGATGTCGATGCCGCCGAAGCGCTCGGCTGCCGTAGCCGCCGCCATGCGCACCTCGGCTTCCTCACGGATGTCCACTTTCAGGGGCAGCGCCACGCCACCTTCCGCTTCGATCTCGGCGGCTGCGCTGTGGATGGTTCCCGGCAGCTTCGGATTGGCCACGCTGCTCTTGGCCGCGATGACGATGTTGGCGCCGTCACGGGCCGCGCGCTTCGCGATCGCCAGGCCGATACCGCGCGACGCGCCGGTGATGAACAGCGTCTTGCCCTTCAGCGATGTCATGGTGGTACCCCTTAGGCGCGCTGGAAGCGCGGGAGGATGTCACGCAATTCGGCCAGGCGTTGCAGCGGGTCGTCGAGCTCGAGCATGTGCTGGCACTCGTTCGGATCCAGCGGCAGCAGTTCGGAAAGACGAAAACCGACCCAGCTCGCGTCGTCGGCGTGCTCGGCCATGTCATGACGCCACGGCGGCATCATCTGATCGGCGAGCCGCTCCAGAATCGTCGCGAGCAAGCCGAATTCCGCCGGCAGTTCCATCTTCGGTTCGTCGACCCACGGCGCGATGTCACCGCGCACCTGGCCGTCCGAACGCACGCGCGTGCGGGTGACGCGAAAGCGCTGACCGCCCTGGGCGACGATGCCGAGCAAGCCGTCCTCACTGGTATGAAAGTCGGTGATGGTGGCCAGCGTGCCGACGGCGGCGGGCACCGCGGGCTGTCCCGCCTCACGGCCCTCGAGGATCATGCAGACGCCGAACGCGCGACCGGTCCGCGAGCATTCGCGCACGAGGTCGATGTAGCGCGGTTCGAAGATGCGCAGCTGCAGGTGACCGCCCGGGAAGAGGACGTTCGACAGGGGAAACAACGGCAGATCGAGTGCGGGCGTGGTGGCAGCCATGCCCCTGAGTCTAACCTGCGTCCAGCGCGTTGAAGAAGCGCCGGGGCGCGCCTTCGAAGCCACCGTTGGACATGAAGACGACCTGGTCGCCGTCCGCCGCTTCGGCGACCAGCGCGTCGATCAGGGCATCGACGGTGGAGGCGGTGGTTCCGCGGCCACCGAGTGCGCCGGTCACCTTGCCCGCGTCCCAGGCCAGCTCGGGACGATGCAGAAACACCACACGATCCGCATCGGCGAGCGAGGGCGCCAGCGCATCGGCATGCGCGCCCAGACGCATCGAATTGGAGCGCGGCTCGAGTGCCACGACGATGCGACCCTTACCGACTTTGGCGCGAAGGCCGGCCAGCGTCGTGGCGATGGCGGTCGGGTGATGGGCGAAGTCGTCGTAAACGGTGACGCCCTTTGCCTGGCCGATCAGCTCCATCCGCCGCCGGGCACTGGCGAAATCGGCGAAGGCCGGCAGCAACGCCACGGGATCGGCACCGGCGGCGGTCGCCGCCGCCAGCGCGGCCAGCGCGTTCATCACGTTGTGACGCCCGAGCGAACCCCAGCGAATCTCGCCGAGCGCGGTGTCACCACGGCGCACACGGAAGTGCGAACCGTCGGCGGCGATCAGCTCGGCACGCCAGTCGCCCGCGTCGATGCCGAAGGTTTCGACCGGCGTCCACGCACCCATCGCCAGCACCTCGGCCAGATACGGATCCTCGGCGTTGACGATCAGCCGGCCATTGCCGGGCACCGTCCGCACGAGATGGTGGAACTGGCGCTGGATGGCGGCGACGTCCGGGAAGATATCCGCGTGGTCGTATTCGAGGTTGTTGAGAATGGCGATGCGCGGGCGGTAATGAACGAACTTGGAGCGCTTGTCGAAGAACGCCGAGTCGTATTCGTCGGCTTCGATGACGAAGGGCTTACCGGTGCCACGCCGCGCGGACACGTCGAAGTTGCCCGGGACACCGCCGATCAGGAACCCGGGCGACTGCCCCGCGGCTTCGAGCAGATGCGCCAGCAAGCTGGTGGTCGTGGTCTTGCCGTGGGTGCCGGCGACAGCCAGCACCTCACGCCCGCCCAGCAGCGTCTCGCCCAGCCATTGCGGGCCGGAGATATAGCGCAGGCCCGCGTCGAGCATGTACTCGACCGCCGGGTTGCCGCGCGTCATCGCGTTGCCCACCACCACCAGATCGGGCGCGGGCTGCAGGTGCTCCGCCCTGTAACCCTGCATCAGACCGATGCCGAGCTGCTCGAGCTGGGTGCTCATGGGCGGGTAGACGTTGGCGTCCGAACCCTCGACCGTCAGACCGAGCTCACGCGCCAGCGCGGCGACTCCTCCCATGAAGGTGCCGCAGATACCGAGGATATGGACGCGCACGGGGGTCAGGCGCTGGCGGCCTTGACGTTACCGGGCAGCACATCCAGCACGCGCTGGGTGACCTCGTCGAGTTCGCCGACGCCGTCGACGACCTGCAGCTTGCCGCGCTGCTTGTAGAAGTCGGCTACCGGAGCGGTCTGGTCGGCATAGATGCCAAGACGCTTCTTGACCGTATCCGGGTTGTCGTCGGGACGGCCTTCCTTCTCGAAACGGACCTCGCAGCGGCCGATGATGGCCGCGTCGGGCACGTCGAGCTTGACCACCACGTCCAGCGGCTGGCCGATACGGGCCAGCACGGTGTCCAGCGCGTCGGCCTGGGCCAGGTTGCGCGGGTAGCCGTCGAGGATGAAGCCCGGCCCGGCGTCCGGCTCGCCCAGACGGTGCTCGATGATGCCGAGCATGATGTCGTCGGGCAGCAGCTGACCGGCGTCCATCAGGCCCTTGGCCTTGAGGCCGAGCTCGGTGCCTGCCTTGATCTCACCGCGCAGAAGATCGCCGGTGGAGATGTGCGGCACGCCGAGGCGCTCCTTGAGGCGGGTGGCCTGAGTACCTTTGCCGGAGCCGGGGGCGCCGAATAGCACGAGTCGCATTGATGCTCCGTTCGTCGGACATGCGGGGTAACCCCGCCGCCGGACACAAGAAAATGGGTCTCAAGGTAACGGGCGGGGCGCCACGCCGTCAAACAGGCGACATGTCGCAGGTGTAGGGCGGTTTGACGCGCGTCGCGTTACCCTGCCTGCTCCGCTCCCGCAGAAGGACCCGAAGCATGGCCGCCGGCAAAATTCTCTACGCCCAGTCGGGCGGTGTCTCCGCCGTCATCAACGCCACCGCCGCCGGCGTCATCGAGACCGCCCGGGACAAGGGCATCCCCGTCTATGCCGCGCGCAACGGGATCCTCGGCGCACTGCGCGAGGAGCTGATCGACACGACCAGGGAAGCCAAGGCGAACATCGCCGCGCTGAAGCACACGCCGGGCGGCGCCTTCGGCTCCTGCCGCTACAAGCTCAAGTCGCTCGAAGAGAACCGCGCCGAATACGAGCGCCTGATCGAGGTCTTCAAGGCGCACGACATACGTACCTTCCTTTATAACGGCGGCAACGACTCGGCGGACACGGCCAACAAGGTCTCCAGGATCGGCCAGGCACTCGGCTACGAGGTCAACTGCATCGGCGTGCCGAAAACCATCGACAACGACCTGGTGGTGACCGACACCTGCCCGGGCTTCGGCTCCGTGGCCAAGTACACCGCCATCGCCGTCCGCGAAGCGAGCCTGGACGTCGCCTCCATGGCCGACACCTCGACCAAGGTGTTCATCATCGAGGTCATGGGCCGCCACGCGGGCTGGATCGCCGCGGCCGCCGGGCTGGCGGGCTCGGGACCCAACGATGCACCGCACGTCATCCTGTTCCCGGAGAACGTGTTCGACCCCGAGGCCTTCCTGGCCAGGGTGCAGGCCACGGTCGAGAAGGTCGGCTACTGCACGGTCGTGGTATCCGAGGGGGTGAAGAACAAGGAGGGCACGTTCCTGGCCGAGTCCGGCGCGCGCGATGCGTTCGGCCATGCGCAGCTCGGCGGTGCGGCACCGGTGCTGGCGGCTCTCGTTCGCGAGAAGCTGGGCTACAAGTATCACTGGGCGTTGCCCGACTACCTGCAGCGCTCGGCACGGCATGTCGCATCCAAGACGGACGTCGATCAGGCGTACGCGGTGGGCAAGAAGGCGGTGGAGTACGCCGCCGAGGGGCTCAACGCGATCATGCCGGTGATCGTGCGCGTGTCCGATGAGCCGTATAAGTGGAAGATCGAAGCGGCGCCGCTGGACAAGATCGCCAACCACGAGAAGAAGATGCCGAAGAACTTCATGTCGAAGGATGGCTTCGGGATCACCGCGGCGGCGCGACGGTATCTGGCGCCGCTGATCGTGGGGGAGGTGCCCCCGCCCTACGGCGACGATGGGCTGCCGGTGTATGTGACGCTGAAGAATGCTTCGGTGCCGAAGAAGCTGAGGAAGTTCAAGCCTGGGTGACGTGTCGCGTCGGGCCGGCGGCGAGCGGGGCGCGCCAGCGGTCGTCGCGGTGTGGGTCGCGCGCAGGCGCGCTCCTACATGGTCACCGTGTACGTGTAGGAGCGCGCCTGCGCGCGATGCTCCGACCTCAGTCCAACACACCGTGCATCAACCCCAGATCCCGCACGAACTCCGCATACCCCGCCTCTCTCGCCTCGGCATCCGGCAAGCGCAGCAGATACGAAGGGTGCACCGTGGCCATCGCCTTCCGTCCATCGGGCAGGTCGATCCATTCGCCACGTTGCGCCATCAGCCGGAACGACGAACCGAACACCGCCTGCGCCGCCATGGCGCCAAGGCAGACCAGGGCCTCGGGCTGGACACGATCGATCTCGGCTGCGAGCCAGGGTCGGCAGGCGGCCTGCTCCTCCGCGTTGGCACGTTTGTGTAACCGCACCTTTCCGCGCGGCTCGAACTTGAAGTGCTTCACCGTGTTGGTGACATAGAGGAGGTCGCGCTCGATCCCCGCCTCTTCCAGCGCGCGGTCGAACAGTTTGCCGGCTGGCCCGACGAACGGCTTTCCGGCCAGATCTTCCTGATCGCCCGGCTGCTCGCCGATCACCACCACCTTCGCGTGCACCGGGCCTTCGCCGAACACCGTCTGCGTCGCGGGCTTCCACAGGTCGCAGGCTCGGCATTCGCGCGCCTGCGCGCGCAACGCCGTGATACTGCCTTCGGGCGCCGCCGCGACGGCTTTCTGCAGCGGCGTGATTTTCTTCTTCGGAATCGTCGGCTGCTTGTCGACCATCGCCTGCATCCTCGGTAACGCGTCGCGTACCAGGCCTGGAATGAGCTTCGCTTCCGGCAGGTTCTTCCAGTACTTCACCGGCATCTCGCGCCGCATCGCATCGACTTTCAACCGGGCCGGATTGAAGATGCTGGCGTAATACGTGCGCCAGAGATCTTCGAGCGCATCGTCGGTGGGTGCATCCGCCCTGCTCGCACCCGGCCCGAACGACAGCGTCTCGCCATTCCAGTGCGCCGTGCGTGACGGCGTCAGCAGGGACCAGTGCATGCCGGTGAAGCGGCGCACGAAAAATGGCGCGACGCGTTTGACAATGTCGAACGACGGCTCGAACCAGGCGACGTAGACCGTGTCCTCCCCATACCGGACTTCACGAAAGCGCACGAACGCCTTCATCTTGTGCATGTCGCGGCTGACCTGCTTGACGCAGGTGTGCGCCCAGGCGACATCGTCGTCGGTAGCGATGCGCAGCAAGGCTTTCTCACCGTGCGCCAGCCGCCACAGCATGCGATAGAGCGTGGCGTGGCGACGCCTGTCGGTATGCGCCAGCACGGCGCTGGCGACATTCAGAAAGTCGCGGGGGACGGCGGGAACGCTGGTGCGCACAGGCGGAGGAATCGCGTCGTCGCCGGCGAACAATCCGCCGGTGCCGCCGCCCTCCCAGTCCACTTCGGACGGTTCGATGTCGGCCAGCAACAGCGCCCGCGCCTTGGCGCGCCACTCGTCGAAGTCCGACGGATCGTCCAGCGTGACGACGCGCATGATCAGCCGAAAAGATCCGGCTGCGAGGGCTCGCGCAGGTCACGGCGAAGCGCCACGCTCTCGTGATCCCCGCGCGGACGGTGATCGACCGTCTCGACGAAGGGTGCCACTTTCTTCACCGGCACACGCAGGCGAATGAGATCGTCATAGCGGATACGCCGGTGCCCTCGCATCGCGATCATCTTGTCGACCGTCTTGACGCCAAGGCCAGGCACGCGCAACAAGGTCTCGCGTGGCGCGCGGTTCACATCCACGGGGAACTGATCCCGATGGCGCAGCGCCCAGGCCAGCTTCGGATCGACGTCGAGCGACAGCATGCCGTCGTCGCCCGGCGGCGCGATTTCGTCGGCGCCGAAGCCGTAGAAGCGCATCAGCCAGTCCGCCTGGTAGAGGCGGTGCTCGCGTACCAGCGGCGGTGGCTTCAGCGGCAGGATCTTCGACGCGTCGGGGATCGGGCTGAAGGCCGAATAGTAGACGCGACGCAGCCGGTAATTCGTATACAGGTTGGTGCTGGCCGAGAGCACGTCGCGGTCGCTGGCATCGTCGGCACCGACGATCATCTGCGTGCTCTGACCGGCAGGCGCGAAGCGAGGCGCCTTCTTCTCCGCCTTGGCTTCGTCGATGGACAGGCGCAAGCGACCCATCGCGCTGCGGATGTCACCCAGGTGTTTCTCCGGCGCCAGCGACTTCAAGCCGCCTTCGGTCGGCATCTCGACGTTGATGCTCAGGCGATCCGCCCAGCGACCGGCGGCGTCGATGAGTTCAGGCGACGCGTCGGGAATGGTCTTGAGGTGGATGTAGCCGCCGAACTTGTGCTCGGTGCGCAGCGTACGTGCCACGCGCACCAGCTGCTCCATCGTGTAGTCGGGCGACTGGATGATGCCTGACGAGAGAAACAGGCCCTCGATGTAATTGCGCCGGTAGAACTCGAGGGTGAGATTGACCACTTCCTCAGCCGTGAAGCGCGCTCGCGGCACATTGCTGCTGCGCCGGTTGACGCAGTACACGCAGTCGTAAACGCAGAAATTGGTCAGCAGGATCTTCAACAGCGATATACAGCGGCCGTCCGGCGCGTACGCATGACAGATGCCCATACCTTCGGTCGAGCCGATGCCCCCGCTTTTCAGCGAGTTGCGGCCCTTGCCACCGCTGGATGAGCAGGACGCGTCGTACTTCGCGGCGTCGGCGAGGATGGCGAGTTTGTCGGAAAGCTTCATGGGGGAAGTGATGGTGCCAAAACCGGGCCGGGCCTGCGTGAAGGCGGCCGATCGAGCGATTACCCCGCCAGCGACCCGCCCGTTATCATCCCTGCTTTAAACACCGGCGCCCACCATGGACCTCATCATCCGTCACGCCACGCTTCCCGACGGCCGCAAGGACGTCGACATCGGCATCGAGGGCGGGCGATTCGCAGCGATCCAGCCGGCGCTTCCGGCAAAGGGCGTCGAAGAGATCGACGCGCACGGCCGTCTGGTCAGCCCGCCGTTCGTCGACGCGCATTTCCACATGGATGCGACGTTGTCCCTGGGCCTGCCACGCCTCAACGCCTCCGGCACCCTGCTCGAAGGCATCGCACTATGGGGCGAACTCAAGCCCGACCTCACGCAGCAGGCGCTGGTCGACCGCGCCATGGCCTACTGCGACATGGCGGTGGCCCAGGGCCTGCTCGCCATCCGCAGCCACGTCGACATCTGTGACGACCGTCTGCTGGCGACCGAGGCCCTGCTCGACGTGAAGCGCCGCGTCGCGCCCTACCTGCATCTCGAACTCGTCGCTTTCCCACAGGACGGGCTGCTCCGTTCACCGACCGCGAAGGCCAACCTGGTCCGCGCCCTCGACATGGGCGTGGACGTGGTCGGCGGCATCCCGCACTTCGAACGCACGATGGCCGACGGCGCGGCATCCGTCCGCTGGCTGTGCGAACTCGCCGCCGAACGTGGCCTGCGGGTGGATATGCACTGCGACGAATCCGACGACCCGCTGTCACGGCATATCGAGACGCTTGCGGCGGAAACGGTGCGCACGGGCCTGCAGGATCGCGTCACCGGGTCGCATCTCACCTCGATGCATTCGATGGGCAACTACTACGTGTCCAAGCTGCTACCGCTGATCGCCGAGGCGGGCGTGCATGCCATCGCCAATCCGCTGATCAACATCACCCTCCAGGGCCGGCACGACACCTACCCGAAGCGTCGCGGCATGACGCGTGTCCCCGAGTTGCTCGATGCGGGCGTCAATGTCGCGTTCGGCCACGACTGCGTGATGGATCCCTGGTACGGCATGGGCTCCGGCGACATGCTGGAAGTGGCACACATGGGCCTGCATGTGGCGCAGATGACCTCGACCCGGGGCGTCGCACATTGCTTCGACGCGGTGACGGTCAACGCCGCGCGCGTCCTCGGGCTGGAAGGCTACGGGATCCAGCCGGGCCACCGTGCGGACTTCGTTCTACTTCAGGCGGGTGACGCCTTCGAGGCCATCCGGCTGAAGGCGGCCCGTCTTCTGGTCGTTCGGAGCGGAAAAATCCTTGCCCGCGCACCTGAACGGCGTTCGGCGCTCTTTCTGACGGAACGCCCGTCGAATCTGACACTTGAGTTCCGGCCCGGATCGATTTCCTGAACCGACGGGTTCAATAGCTGTCGCGACAGTGAACGCTTTCGTGAACCTTTCAAAATGTAAGACTTTGCGTTCAGCTTTCCCTTCATAGCATCCGAATCGTCGATCGGCCGTAGCGAGTCACGGCGAGACGATCGTCCAGGAGACAGGCTATGAAAATGATGCTTCGTACCGCCTTTGCCGCCCTCGCTCTGGTCGCCACGACCGCGGCGTTCGCCGACGACCACCGCGATCACGATCGCCACGGTGACTACCGTGGGCATGATCGCGGCCATGACCGTGGCGACTGGCATCATGACAACGGCTGGCACGGTCACCGTCCGCCGCCCCCGCCGCCGCGCTACTACGGCGGGTATCACCACGGGCCGGATCACTACTACCGTCCGCCCCCGCCGCGGTACTACGGCCACTGGGAGCGCGGGCACCGCTACGCCGGTCGCAACGTCGTCGTGTACGACTACGGCAGCTACCGCCTGCGCCCGCCGCCGCGCGGCTACCACTGGGTCCGCGAGAACAACGATTTTCTGCTCGTCGCTGTGGCGACCGGCATCATCCTCGACATCGCCACGCGCTAAAGCGCGCTTAACAGAGACTCGCTCATGAAGATGCTCACAAGAATGGTTTTCTGCATCGCCGCAGCTGGCGCGATCGCACCGGCTTTCGCCCTGGCACCGGCGCCGCAGGACTGGCACCACGACGATCACGACAATCGCAACGATCGTCGTGACGATCATCGCGACGACCGCCGCGACGATCATCGCGACCATCGGGACGACCGCCACGACGATCGTCGTGCCGACTGGCACCCGCGCCCGGGCGGTCACTGGGAGCGCGGTCACCGCTATGACGGTCGCGTGGTCGTCGTGAACGATTATCGCGAGCGTCACCTCCGCGAACCGCCACGTGGCTACCACTGGGTGCGCGCCGATAACAACGATCTGCTGCTCGTGGCGATCGCCACCGGTGTGATCGCGGACATTCTGTCGCAGTAACGAAGTGAGGCTTAACAAGGGATTGTGGTCTGAAGCGCCGGATCGGCATATGGATTTGTGCCGATCCGAACGCTGAGCCCGTGCATGAAGGCGGATTCGGGCTATAAAGGAGACGGCAATCTCTGACGCATGGATGTGTCGACATCATGAATGCTCGTCTTGGAGTTATCGAGCCGGAGTCGCTCACCGCGCCCGTCGTGTCACCTCCGATCGGCACGAACTGGGAAGATCCGGATATCCGTGGAGCGGTCTCGTTCGAGATCCCCCTGCCGCTTCCCGCAGCCAGGGGGGCACCCATACTTCGCTTTTCCTATGTGTCGACTTGTGCCTCCGGCCCTTTCGGTGTTGGCTGGAGCCTCAACATGCTTCCGATCGCAAGACGCCCGGGCGGAACAGCGTTGCGATTCGACGACACGGACAATTTCTGCGGGCCTGATGGATCGCCCATTTTCCCCTGGGATGAGACGAGCGTGACGTCGTTCCGGGGCGATGCACTTCCAATGCCCTTTCGTGTTCGCCAGTTCCTTCCCAGGGTGGAAGGAGCCTTCAGACGCATCGAGCATTGGCAAGCGGAAGGCGCACACGATTTCTGGCTCGTGCACGATGCGGACGGTACGCTGCACGTCTATGGCGCGCACGCCGACGCGCGACTGAGCGACCCCGCCGACCCCGGGAGGATCGCAGAGTGGCGCGTCCAGGAATCGCTCTCACCGCACGGAGCACGCACCGTCTACGAATATGCGCGAGAAGACGGCGTGGGACACCCGGACGATGGTCGCGACTCCACCTCCGCTCGCTACCTATCTCGCATCCGCTATGGGAACCGCCACCCCGGAGCGAATCTGCTCGTCTGGGAAACCGCGACCCTGCCTGACGATGACTGGCACTTCGACTGCATATTCGATTACGGGGCCCGGGACACAGGGCCATCCTCCTGTCCGTCGTATGAGCCCGGCGCGCCTTGGCCAGCACGACCCGACCCGGTATGCGATGTCGCGTATGGATTCGAACATCGGCAACTACGCCTTTGCCGTCAGATCCTCGCATTCCATCGCTTCCCCCTGCTCGGGGCGAATCCCGTACTGGTGCATCGCCTGCTCCTGGATTACACGGCCACGCCTCGCTATTGCCTGCTCCAGCGAGTAACACGACTGGCATACGACGAGCACGAGAAATGTCACGCGCTGCCTCCCCTGACGCTTACCTGGAACGAACCCGACGCATCCTTAGGCCAGACCTGCATCTTCGACTGCCCCTCCCCGATGGATCGGACGTCCGATATCCGACTGATCGATCTCTACGGCGGGGGCCTTCCCGGACTGCTCTGGCAGAGCACCGTGGGATGGCTATATGCCGAACCGTACAGAAATCCTGGCGAAGCGGACGGCATTGTCTACGGGCCGGCGGTAGCTTTACCCATGCCAAGCACGGGTAAACCTGGCACATCGCTCCTCGAATTCGTCGGAAGCAGTCCCTGGCGATTCGTCGATGCCAGCAGCGACGGCCGGCTGGAATGGATGCTCAACACCGACACCGTCAAGGGAACGAACCGAATCGGGTCGAACAAGCAATGGACGCGCTTCACCTCGTGCACGTCCATGCCGACGGAATACGTCCCTTCATTTGCCCACGAGGTCGACATCGACGGCTCAGGTCGCCGTGCGATGGTCATCGTAGAACGGCATGCACTCCGCATCTTTGCGCGAAACGCCGCCGGCGACTTTCTTCCACCCCGCACCGAGATGCACCTCGCCGACGCGCTCCCCACAGGGTCGGATCCACGCGAATGGAAAGCGTTCGCCGCGCTCCTGGTCCCTGGAGCAAATGACCTCGTCACAGTGGATGTCCATGGCGCGGTTGTCGCCTGGGCCGACAGGGGTCATGGACGGCTTGCCGCTCGTCGTGCCGTCTGCCAGCTCGATGTCGGTGAAAACCTCGACCCTGCACGACTCTTCGTGGTCGATGTCGATGGCGACGGGCTTGCCGACATTCTCTACGCATCGCGCCGGGGGTTGTTGATTTTCTTTAACCGATCCGGCCATGGTTTCGATCAGGCGCTGATACGTGCCTGGCCCGACGGCTACCGGCTGGACGATACGTGGCGCTTCGAGACAGGCGACGTTGCAGGACGCGGAGGATTCAGCCTGCTGATACAGGCACCCGGTGTCGCGGGTAACCGGCCGACGAGATGGCGAATGGATATCGGACTGCCGTTCCCCCTTCGTCTCGCCACGACCGACAACCACCAGGGCGCGCTCACCCGTGTGGATTGGCGGAGTAGTGCGCAGGAAGCGCTTGACGGCGCTCACCAAGGGCTATGCCCCATCGACAGACTCCCTTACGCCATACCCGTTGCCAAACGCATCACCTTGACCGACGAGATTGCCGGCCGGTCCTGCTATCGCGAGTACGCCTATCGCGACGGCCACCACGACGCCGTGGAAAACATATGTCGTGGGTTTCAACGTATCGATACGTTGACCGTGCCAGGAGACGACAGCATCGCCGCTAACTTACAGCGTTGCTGGTACCACGTTGGAGACGCGTCCGTCGACGATGGGCGTACGGGTTTCAACGACGCGGCCCCAGGCGCGATCCCGCTAGCGGAAGTGCGGTTCACACAATGGCTCGGCTCGGATGACCGTGACGATCCTCTGCAGAACCCCGAAGACGCCAATGAGCTGCGTCATGCGCTGATCGGATCTCTCCGTCGAAGGGAAACTTACGAGTGCGACAACGTAGGCGAGAACACCATGCTTATCGCCCTCACCGAGGTCAGACATCAGGTGCGCCGCGTCGTGGCGGCCGGCGAAGCCGCACCTTTCGGATGTTCGCTGCCGCTCATGCTCGAGGATTCGAACGAGGATCGCTCCGGCTGGGAAAGCGATCCTCGACGAGAGCATGGCCTGTATCTCGATCACGACGCTTTCGGCATCGCGCGGCGAACCATCCGCGTAGCGTGCTCGCGAGAGATGGGATGCCCTCCAGATGACGATGAAAGCCGCCGACTATGGGCCGACTCGCACGACGAACAGCAACATGTTCAGACCGTTGTGGAAACTCATATCATGCCGTGGCACAGTTCCGATCGCCAGGCGTGGCGACTTGGACTTGCGGGAGACTGGCGAGTAGACCGCATGATCCTGAGTAACGTCGCCTTGCCCACCGCAACCATCCGCGCCGAGCGCTTCGAGGGAGAGAGCGACCCTACCCTTCATGGGACACGCGCACTGGTCGCTCTTTCTTCGACCGAGTATGTATCGGCCGATGGCCAGGCTCTCCCTGATCTGAACGGCCTGGTCGCGTGTGTCATGGTCGCAAGCATCGACGCCGAAGCGCAGACCGGCTTCCGGTTGGAGCTTGGCGACGACCGCTTTGCGACGATGGCAGACCACGCCGGTCATATACCTATGCGCAGCCGCTTGATGAGTCCATCGGAAGGCCTCCTCGGCGAGGAACTGGAGCTGCGTGAATACGATGGTCGCGACCATTTCTTCCGCGTCCGACGCGACTCTCCAGCGCGAAGCATCGGATGGACATCCTATCGCTACGATGCCAGCGACCTGTTCGTCATCAGCGCCAGTGACCCTGTCGGTTGGAACGTGCGATTCGACATCGACTACCGCCGGCTTCGGCCGTGGCGAACAACCGATGCCAACGGCGTCGTCCGCTCCATCGCCATGGATGCCTTCGGTTCGCTTCGGCGCGGCACCATCCATGGCAAACAACGCGACTCCGCCGGCGTAGTGTCCGACACCGGTTTCGGCCAGATATCTCCCGTCACACCACTACCTGCCTCGACCGTCGGCGAGAGCGTGGACGACCCGGGAAGTGCGGTGGGCGATCATGGCTTCGCATGGGTTGCCAACGAAAATGCCTGGGACACCGAAAGGCAGCCCACGCATGCTCTGAAGATCGTCGCCGATCGCTATCCCACCGACGCCGCGCGTCAATTTCATCGCTCGATCGTGCATTTCGACGGTTTCGGGAGGCTGATCAGGGAAGTGCACGCAGCGTCGTCAACAGCAACGGCATGGTCCGTGCAACGGCAGTTCCACTGGATAACGGATGGCCCGATTGCCGCCAGTTCACTGCCTTACGGCACACAGGACTGGCTCTACCGCGCCATACCTCCCGATGTCGGCGCGACGCGCTTCGCATGGGATGCGCGTGCGCGCCTGACAGCGACGACCGATGCCGAGGGACGCACGAAAAGAACCTGGCGCTTTAGCTGGTACACGGTCGACGAGGACGAGAACCGCGTCGCCGCGAAGCAAAACCTTGCTGACCCGCTTCCTTCCTCACCGCAGATGGTTTCCTTCGATGCGGGCGGCACGGCTATCCGCTTCACCCGCTATCTTGCTGGCGCCACATCGGACGTGACGGAACCTTGCATCGAACGCACCTTGCTTCACCTCGACGGACAGCCTGTATCGGTAGTCGACGCACGATCCTTTCCGCAGGGGCAAGCCGTGCGAACGTACGCCACAGGTCTCGGCGCCGGTCACGTGTGGAGCGCCGATGCCGGGGACGTCTGGTCGCTTACCAACGATGCGGGCAACCTGGTCTGGCGACGGGATGCGACAGGTGTGGACCACGAATGGACCTACGATGCCGCCGGGCGGCTGACCACTACCGACGTGGCGACCGGCACATCCCGCCGAACCATCACACGAGTCGCTTACCGCGACCCGGAGAGCTCCCCGTCGGGAGACAATCTCGCGTCGTTGGCGACATGTACGTACGACACAGGTGGACGCATCGATATCGTTCGTGCATCGCTTCTGGGCCGCCCGTTGACTCGGTCGCGTCGACTTCTGAAGGCAGGCGTCCTGGCGAACTGGATCGATAACGATACGATCGACGACGCGCTCGAAGCGGAAGCTTCGGTGACCCATATGGATTGCGACGCGCTGGGAGCGCCCGTCTCGATCACCCACTCCGCAGGCTACCGGCAAGAAGCATCGTGGGCCGCGGATCGCACGATGAAGGAACTACGGGTCTTCACCACCGGCGATGCGCCTGTTGCCGTCGTCGGATACGACTCGCGTGACGCCGCCGGTAGGGCACTTCAGGTGCATTTCGGCTCTATGACCCGGGCCCTCGAGTACGAGGCTGCAACCGGGCGCCTGATCTCCGAGTCCACCGCGACCGGAGCGGGCGGTGTCCTTCACCAGACGCGGATCACCCGTGACCGCGTTGGTAACATCATCGCCCTGGACCTTGGCGATGACGACCAGCGCCATTATCGCTACGACGGCGGCTACCGCCTGGTCGAGGCTTCGGGCCGTGAGTCCGTGACGTCGCCGGTCGACGGCGCCCTTCCTCCGCTGATCCTCGGTCCCGTACTCCCCTCGCTCACCGTGGGCTACACCCAACGATTTGAGTACGATGCATCCGATAACGTAGTGAACGTCGAACATCGTCGCGACGATGGCCGTTTGCGATCCGAATCCACGGTGGTAGCCGCCCTGTCCAATCGCGGATTGCCGGCAGCCACCGGCGCCGTCCCAGGGGACGTGGACCAGTGGTTCGACGCTGCCGGAAGGTTGTCCGTGCTCTGGCCCGGCAAACGACGTCTACTCTGGGACACGGAGGGGCGCCTGCATGAACTCGGCTCGGTGAGCGATCCAGATGGCCACGAGGTCAGCACGTACGGGGGCGACGGCATGCGCCTCCGCAAGACCTGGTGGAGACCCGATGGCACCGGCGAAATCCGTTACGATGGCGCGCTCGCACAGCAAAGCGGCTCACTCGGCGAAACGGACGTCCTCGAAGTGCCGGCAGAAGGCGTCGTGCTCCGCATGCGGGTACACCAGGGCTCCCCCGCGGTGTCTTATGAACTGGATACGACCTCCCGACCGGCTTCTTATGTGGTGGACGACAGCGGCACCATGCTGACGAGCGAGGAATACCATCCATACGGTACTTCGGCGTTACGCGCTGCCCGCGCCGAAGCGGATGAAGCGGCGAAGAATGTCCGTTACAGCGGCAAGGAACGGGAAAGCTGGGGAGGCCAGGACTTCGGCCACCGATTCTACGAGGCGTGGCAATGGCGATGGATGTCGCCGGATCCGGCAGCCGATGCAGCCGGCCTCAATCGCTATGCGATGGTCCACGGCAACCCCGTCACTCACGAAGACGTCGATGGGCTCATGACGCCCGAGGAGCGCCTCGTGCGAGACCAGGACGAACGAGGCATGCGCACGCCCGGAGCCGATATCGCCAGGGCAAGACGACTATTCTTGGACGACGCCGCACGTTACGTTTCCGCACGCCTGCGCGAGGGGCAGACGGGCGAGCAAGCCTTACAGCGAGGCGCCGCGTACGCGGGATTTTTCATTCCTGTCACTGGAACGTTCAGCTTGCAGGCCGTGTCCCATGCGCTGGAGACGCATGCCGATACGCTGCAGGTAAGCCTTCAGAACAACGCGGTCGTCGGGATCGCGCAGAATGGCTTCGTCAATCCAGTGGCTCCGGTGTATGGCGATGGGCCGTTCCCCGGCACAACGCCGCTGACGCATGGGGAAATCAGGGGATCCAACGTGTCGTTCAACATTGCTGAGCAGCATCTTCAGGGGGGCACTGCGAGGACGGCGAGTCAGTTTGCGATTACCGACTTCGATGCGTATATCGGCGGCATCAATCGTGCATTCAGACGCTCTGCCAGCGATAGCAGGGCAATCCGCCGTGAGCCCCACGCCGCACCGGCAGAGCTTCATCAATGGACGATAGAGAACATCCGTCAGCATCTCGCGCCACATACCGCTCCGCGAGATCAGGGTGATGTCACCGTTGAGGTTCGGCCCATGCGGCGTGTGGACGGTATCGGCGGCGCACACGCCGAAGTTCAGGCGATCAACCAGGCAAATCGCATCCTCGCGAGTCGTCTTGCATTTAACGACATCCCGGAGAGAGTCATCGTATTCACCGTCAAATTACGACCATCCATTCAGCTCGGACGTGCAGCATCGACCGGGCAGATCGATAGGAAACTCTTGCCATTCGTGGCCTGCTATCACTGCGACGGCATTCTGAGCGGCGCACCAGTGCCGCATGGCGCCATCGCACGGGTGCAGACGGGCCGCTCTAACAACAGCGGATACTTGCCTGAGAGACCCGCATCGCAAAATCGGCCGGACAATGAGCGCAGACATCGCCGTCCGGACTATCGCAGTGATGCCGAGAGCAACTACGCATCATCGGGTAGCAGCCGTTCCAGCAGCGTATCCAGCCGCTCCAGCCGCTCCAGCAGCGTATCAAGCAGAAATTCGGGGAGCTCGCATCACACCAGCGAGAGCGGACGTTCCAGCCGCGGCGAATCGCGACAAGATAGAAGCCGCTCTCCTCGCGGCCGCCCCTCGGAGTTGGCGCAGCGACACCCCATCCTTTATCGAGCGCTCACCACGGATATGCCGCCGCCCGGGCACCGCCCCCCGCGGTCACCCGTCCAGGGGAACAGAACTCCGCGATCACCGCCGCACCGTCCGGGTACGTCGCGGCAACTGGAATTTTGATCGTAGCCAGTTCTCGTCACGCCGCGCACGTGGCGCAGCGCACAACACCTTCGACCGCCTCCCCTGCCTATACTCGGCCCGGGCCCTTGGCGGGCTCCTACAATTCGGGGAGGCTTCGATGCTGCAGCAGTACGGTTTATGGATCGCGCTGGCATGTGCGGTCGTTGCGATTCTGTATGGCGCATTTTCGGTCAGCTGGGTTCTGGCCAGATCGCCGGGCAACGAACGAATGCAGGAGATCGCCGCGGCGATCCAGGAAGGCGCCCGCGCCTACCTCAACCGCCAGTACGCCACCATCGGTGTCGTCGGCATCGTCCTTTTCCTGCTCATCGGCATCTTCCTCGACTGGGGAACGGCGATCGGCTTCGCGCTGGGAGCGCTCCTCTCGGGGGCGACCGGTTACATCGGCATGAACGTGTCCGTTCGTGCGAACGTGCGAACGGCCGAGGCCGCCAGAAGCGGCCTTTCTTCCGCCCTCGCGGTAGCTTTCCGGGGCGGCGCGGTCACCGGCATGCTGGTGGTGGGCCTCGGCCTGCTCGGGGTCGCTGGCTACTACGGCGTATTGCTGCACATGGGCTACGAGCGCACGCACGCGCTGCATGCCCTCGTCGGCTTCGCCTTCGGGTCGTCGCTGATCTCGATCTTCGCGCGTCTGGGCGGCGGCATCTTTACCAAGGGTGCCGACGTGGGCGCGGACCTGGTCGGCAAGGTCGAGGCCGGCATCCCCGAGGACGATCCGCGAAACCCCGCGGTCATCGCGGACAACGTCGGTGACAACGTCGGCGATTGCGCGGGCATGGCGGCCGACCTGTTCGAAACCTACGCGGTCACGCTGATCGCCACGATGCTGCTGGGCGGTGTCATGGCCACCGAGGTCGGTCCGTCGGGGGTGCTGTATCCGCTGGTGCTCGGCGGCGTATCGATCGTCGCTTCGGTGATCGGCACGTTCTTCGTCAAGACCCGCGGCGGCAAGATCATGAATGCGCTGTATGCCGGCGTGTTCGTCTCGGCGCTGCTTGCGGCCATCGCATTCTGGCCGATCACGCAGTCGCTGATGGCCGACTCCTCCTACGGTGCCAACCGGATCTTCGGCTGCGCCGTCATCGGGCTGGTGCTGACGGGCGCGATGGTCGTGATCACCGAGTACTACACGGCGACCGAATATCGCCCCGTGCGTCACGTGGCACAGTCGTCGACTACCGGCCATGCGACCAACATCATCGCCGGTCTGGGTGTGTCGATGAAATCGACGGCCTTGCCCGTGCTGGCGGTATGTGCGGCGATCTGGGGAGCGCACACGCTCGCGGGTCTGTACGGCATCGCCATCGCGGCCACCGCGATGCTGAGCATGACCGGCATGATCGTGGCGCTGGATGCCTATGGCCCGATCACCGATAACGCCGGCGGCATCGCCGAGATGGCCGAACTGCCCGCCGAAGTACGCGGTGTCACCGACCCGCTGGACGCCGTGGGCAACACGACCAAGGCGGTGACCAAGGGGTACGCGATCGGCTCGGCCGGCCTCGCCGCGCTGGTGCTGTTCGCCGACTACACGCACAACCTCAACCTGCACTTCGGCGGCACGGAGGTGCGTTTCGACCTGTCCAACCACTACGTCATCATCGGTCTGCTGATCGGCGGCCTGATCCCTTACCTGTTCGCCGCGATGGCGATGGAGGCCGTGGGCCGGGCGGCGGGAGCGGTAGTCGAAGAAGTGCGGCGGCAGTTCCGCGAGATCGCCGGGATCATGGAAGGTACGACGCGCCCCGATTATTCGCGGGCGGTGGACATGCTGACCCGTTCGGCCATCCGCGAGATGCTGGTGCCGTCACTGTTGCCGGTACTGGTGCCGGTGGTGGTGATTTTCGGCTTCAAGTGGCTGGGCGGTCCCGAAGCCGGCGCGCAGGCACTGGGTGGTGTGCTGATCGGCACCATCGTGACCGGCCTGTTCGTCGCGATCTCGATGACGACGGGCGGCGGCGCCTGGGATAACGCGAAGAAGTACATTGAGGACGGGCACTTCGGGGGTAAGGGCTCCGATGCGCACAAGGCGGCGGTCACGGGAGATACCGTGGGCGATCCGTACAAGGACACGGCCGGACCGGCGGTGAATCCGCTGATCAAGATCATCAATATCGTGGCTCTGTTGTTGATTCCCCTGTTGTAGGGCTTCCGAGCGAGGAGCATCGCCAGCAGTGCTGGCTCCTACCCGAGCAGGGATACCCAGCTCGCGTGGGGGCCAGAGCCAGGGGTACCCAGCTCCGGTGGGAGCCAGCCATGCTCGCGAAAGCCCGGCTGCCTCAGCGTCGGACTGGCACCCGCTAGCCCACAAGTCATGCCCCGGACCCCGCCTTCCGTAAGCTAATGTCAGGGAACCGCTAGCAAACGGACCCGACCCCATGCACCGACGCTGGATTGCGCTGGCCATCGCCCTTACTTTCAGTGGCATGACCCACGCCCACGACACTCCCAAGACTTCCTCCGCCCCCGCCATTCAGGCCGCCGGCGACGACGAAAACCTCTGGCTCGACGACATCGACGGCGCGAAGCCGCTCGCATGGGTCAGGCAGGAAAACGCGAAGACCGTCAGCCGCTACGCGGAAGGCGCGGACTTCAAGACGCTGGAGGCACGCATCCTCGAGGTGCTGGACTCCGATGCGAAGATCCCGATGGTCAGCAAGATCGGCGATCATTTCTACAATTTCTGGCGCGACAAGCAGCATCCCAAGGGCCTCTGGCGCCGCACCACCCTGGCGGAATACCGCAAGGACAAGCCGGCCTGGGAGACCGTGATCGATCTGGACGCCTTGTCGGCGGCCGAGAAGGAAAACTGGGTCTGGCACGGTGCGCAATGCCTGCGTCCGGCGAACCGCCGCTGCCTGGTGTCGCTGTCGCGCGGCGGTGCCGATGCCGACGTCGTCCGCGAATTCGACCTGTCGACCCGGACGTTCATCAAGGACGGCTTCACCCTTCCGGAGGCGAAGACGCTGGTCAGCTGGGTCGACGACGACCATCTCTTCGTCGCCACGGACTTCGGCCCCGGCTCCATGACCGAATCGAGCTACCCGCGCATCGTGAAGGAATGGAAGCGCGGCACCCCGCTGTCGTCGGCGACGGTGGTTTACGAGGGCACGCCCAAGGACATGTCCATCTCGGCGTACCGCGACCAGACGCCGGGATTCCAGCGCGATTTCGTACAGCGCTCGCTCGAGTTCTACAACTCGGAAGTGTTCCTGCGCGGCAAGGACGGCAAGCTGAGCAAGATCGACGTACCGAACGACGCCGAAACCGACATCGAACGCGAATGGCTGCTGATCGAGTTGCGTACGGCGTGGACGGTGGGAGGTAAAACGTACCCGTCCGGTGCGCTCCTCGCGGCGAAGTTCGATGACTTCATGGCCGGCAAACGCGACCTCACCGTGCTGTTCACCCCCGATGAGCACAGCTCGCTGGCTGGCCACTCGTGGACGCGCCATCACCTGATCCTCAATGTGATGCGTGACGTGGTCAGCCAGATCCAGGTGCTGACGCCGGCCGACAAGGGCCCGTGGAAGAGCGAACCCCTGGGCGGAGCACCGGCGCTGAGCACGGTGCAGGCTGGCGGCATCGATGCGGATGAGAGCGACGAGTACTTCCTCACCGTGTCGGGCTATACCCAGCCCACGACGCTCTATTACGGCGTGATCGGTCAGGGCGAAGGCGAGGCGATCAAGCACAGCCCGGCCTTCTTCGACGGCTCGAAATTCACCGTGAGCCAGCACTTCGCCACCTCGAAGGACGGCACGAAGGTGCCCTACTTCGAGATCGCGCCGAACGGGATGAAGGCCGACGGGAGCAACCCGACGCTGGTCTACGGTTACGGCGGCTTCGAGATTTCGCTGCAGCCGATGTACTCGGGCGGCGTCGGCCGCGCCTGGCTGGAAAAGGGTGGCGTCTACGTCGTGGCCAATATCCGTGGCGGCGGCGAATACGGCCCACGCTGGCACCAGGCGGCCGTCAAGGCCAACCGTCCCCGCGCCTATGAGGATTTCGCGGCGGTCTCGCAGGACCTGATCGACCGCAAGATCACCAGTCCGAAGCATCTGGGCATGATGGGCGGCAGCAACGGCGGTCTTCTGGCCGGCAATATGCTGACCCGGTACCCCCAGTTGTACGGCGCGGTGGTCAGCCAGGTCGCCCTGCTCGACATGAGGCGCTACACGCATATGTCGGCCGGTGCCTCGTGGATGGCGGAATACGGCGACCCGGACAAGCCGGAGGAGTGGAAGTACATCCAGACCTTCTCGCCGTACCACAACCTGCACAAGGGCACGCATTATCCGGCGGTGCTGTTCACCACCTCGACCCGCGACGACCGCGTGGGCCCTGTGCATGCCCGCAAGATGGCGGCCCGCATGCAGGCCATGGGTTTCGACGCGGCGTTGTACGAGAACCTCGAGGGTGGACACGGCGCGGCGGCGGACAACAAGCAGTCGGCCTTCATGAACGCACTGAGCTACACGTACCTCTGGGACCACCTGAAATAGGCCGCAAAAGGCTTTATGCTACCCGGCCGTTCTTCTACCCCACTGAATCGTCAAGGAATCCCATGGGTCTGCATCTCGTTCCCGCCGGCAAGAATGTGCCGGACGAAATCAACGTCATCATCGAAATCCCCAAGGACGCCGAGCCGGTCAAGTACGAAGTGGACAAGGAAAGCGGCGCGATCTTCGTCGACCGCATCCTCTCCACGCCGATGCGCTACCCGTGCAACTACGGCTATGTGCCTGGCACCCTGGGCGGAGACGGCGATCCGCTGGACGCCCTGGTGATCCTGCCGCTGTCGCTGGTCCCGGGCTCGGTGATCCGTTGCCACCCGGTCGGTATGCTGAAGATGACCGACGAAGCCGGCGCCGACGAGAAGCTCGTCGTGGTTCCGGTGGAGAAGGTGTTCGCGGGCTACGCGCACATCAAGGACATCGAGCAGGTTTCCGGCCACTGGCTGGAGCGCATCGGCCACTTCTTCGAGCACTACAAGGATCTGGAGAAGGGCAAGTGGGTCAAGGTCGACGGCTGGGTCGGCGCCGCTGAGGCCAAGGCCGAGATTCTGGCGGGCATGGATCGTTACAAGGCCGACCACTAAGAACGACGGTCGGCAACATATGCAGGAGCGCGCCTTGCGCGCGATGTTTCAGGTTCGCGCGCATGGCGAGCTCCTACATTGTTTTTGTTACCCGCGGTTCAACAGCCCGCGCAGATCGATGATCGCGGCATTCGCCCGCGAGATGTAATTCGCCATCACCAGCGAGTGGTTGGCGAAGAATCCGAACGGCGAACCATTGAGCACCACCGGGCTGCCGAGCGCCTTCTGCGATTCCTCCAGTTCACGAATCACCTGCTGCAGACTGGCATCCGCATTCTTGCTTCGCAGGATTGGCGCGAAGTCGTGGCGGATGGCCTTGAGCTGCTCCAGCAACGCCCACGTGTAGCCACGCGCTTCGTAGAAGTTGTCGTCGATCTTGTTCCAGGGCGTCTTGACGTACACCGCCCGTGCCGGGCCGGCGTTGCCGCTGACGTCGGCGTTGGGCGCCGCATCCACCTTGAGCTGTCCCGCCGCTGCGGACAGCCGCTGCGAGAGGGAGCCGAGGCGCGCCGACACTGTCTGCAGGTAGTCCGCGAGGTTATCCGCGCGTGCGTAGAAGTGCGCGTTGGCGTCTTCCGCATCGCTGAGACGCCCCAGATACTTCTCCAGATCGTCCACCGCCTTCGAATACTGCGATTCCGAACTCGGCAACAACCAGCGATCGTTGGGGCTGTTGAGCAGCGGATCGGCCTCGCCCAGATCCTTGTCCTCGGTGGACTGCGTCTGCGACCGGCTGAGGTCGTTGCGCAACGCGCGCGACAGGTCGCGCGAGGCGGTCAGCGAACCGAATTCCCAGTTCGGCATGTTGTCCATGAACACGCCCGGCGGCATCTTGTCGTTGCTGAGGTAACCACCGCGCTTGTCCATCAGGGTGTCGACGGAGCGGATCAGCGTATACGTGGTGACGGCACCGGTGCTCAGGGGCCTGCCGATGTCTTTCATGTGCGCCGTGGTGACGGTAACCGGGTCGAACTGTTCCGGCTCCTTGTCCCACCACCACATGAAAAACAGGATGACGAGGATCAGGATCGCGATCGGCACGGCGACCAGCAGTCCGACAGGGTTGCGCCGACGTGGGGTCGGCGCGGGTGAGGCGGTCGCATTCATGATGTCTTTCCTTATCGTCGCGAACGTGAGCGCCTAGCTTACCCAATCAGTGCGCGGAGGGGTTCGAGGGTTCCCAGGTCGTCGTCGGCTCGCCCTTGGCGCCGAGGTTCTCCAGCAGCGTCGCCATGTCCTCGGCGTGCTCTTCTTCCTGCGCAAGGATGTCTTCCATGATGCGGCGCGTGGTCGGGTCGTCGTCGCCGATGTACGTGACGATCTCACGGTAGCTGTCGATGGCGATGCGCTCGGCGATCAGGTCTTCCTTGATCATGTCGACCAGCGTGGTGCCCTCGACATAATCGGCGTGGCTGCGGGAAAGCAGGCCTTCCGGATTGAAATTGGGCGTACCGTCGAGCTGGGTGATGCGCTCGGCGATGCGGTCGGCGTGGCCCTGTTCCTCGTTGGCGTGTTCCAGGAACTCCGACTTGACGCTCTGCGAATGAATACCCGGTGCCATGTAGTAATGGAACTTGTAGCGAAGCACGCAGACGATCTCCGTCGCGAGGGCTTCATTGAGCAGTTTGATCACCGTTTCGCGATCGGCGCGATAGCCCGCGGTCACCGCGCCGTCGTCGATGTGCTGACGCGCACGCTTACGGATGTTCTCAATATCGCTGATGAAAGGCTTGCTGCTGGCCATGGCCTGGTCTCCTGGGAGAGTGGGTTCAGGTATGGCCGGAGACGTTAAGGGCCCCGCCGGGAAGGCGGGGTGAAGGGTTTGCGGGGTAGGCCACCGGGTTGGGGCCTGCCGGCGCAGGCACCCGGCCACGCCGTCAGGCCTTTCGGTACACCTCGGCGCCCTGTGCCACGAACTCCATGCTCTTTTCCGCCATGCCCTGCTCCGCGACAAAATCGCGCACGTCCTGGGTGATTTTCATGGAACAGAACTTCGGACCGCACATCGAGCAGAAATGCGCGGATTTGTGTGCGTCTTTCGGCATGGTCTCGTCGTGAAATTCGCGGGCCTTGTCCGGATCGAGCCCCAGGTTGAACTGGTCGTCCCAGCGGAATTCGAAACGTGCCTTCGACAGCGCGTTGTCGCGCACCTGCACCCCCGGATGCCCCTTGGCGAGATCGGCCGCGTGGGCGGCGATCTTGTAGGCGATGATGCCGTCGCGTACGTCCTGACGATTGGGCAGACCGAGGTGTTCCTTGGGCGTCACATAGCAGAGCATCGCCGTGCCGAACCAGCCGATCATCGCGGCGCCGATCGCACTGGTGATGTGGTCGTACCCGGGCGCGATATCGGTGGTGAGCGGGCCCAGCGTGTAGAACGGCGCTTCGTGGCACTTCTCCAGCTGACGTTCCATGTTCTCCCTGATCAGCTGCATCGGCACGTGGCCGGGACCTTCGATCATGGTCTGCACGTCGTGCTTCCACGCCAGCTTCGTCAGTTCGCCCAGTGTGTCCAGCTCACCGAACTGCGCCGCGTCATTGGCATCCGCCACGCAACCGGGACGCAGGCCATCGCCGAGACTGAAGGACACGTCGTACGCCTTCATGATTTCGCAGATGTCTTCGAAGTGCGTGTAGAGGAAGTTCTCGCGATGATGGGCGAGGCACCACTTGGCCATGATCGATCCGCCCCGGGAGACGATGCCGGTGACGCGCTTGGCGGTGAGGGGCACGAAGCGGAGCAGGACGCCCGCGTGGATCGTGAAATAGTCGACGCCCTGCTCCGCCTGCTCGATCAGCGTGTCGCGGAAGATGTCCCACGTGAGTTCCTCGGCCACGCCGCCGACCTTTTCCAGCGCCTGATAAATGGGCACGGTACCGATAGGCACGGGCGAGTTGCGGATGATCCATTCGCGTGTCTCGTGGATGTGCTTCCCCGTGGAAAGGTCCATGACGTTGTCGGCGCCCCAGCGGATCGCCCAGACCAGCTTTTCGACTTCTTCCGCGATGCCGGAGCTGACCGCGCTGTTGCCGATGTTGGCGTTGATCTTGGTCAGGAAATGACGGCCGATGATCATCGGCTCGGCTTCGGGGTGGTTGATGTTGGCCGGGATGATGGCGCGGCCGCGCGCGACTTCATCACGTACGAACGCCGGGGTAATGCGCCCCGGCAACGCGGCGCCGAACGCTTCCCCACGATGCTGCGTGCGCAGGGCACTGTCGGCCAGCGCCTCGATGCGCTGGTTCTCGCGGATCGCGATGTATTCCATCTCCGGCGTGACGATTCCGCGGCGCGCGTAGTGCATCTGGGTGACGTTGGCGCCAGCCTTCGCCCGAAGCGGCAGGCGCGTGCTGCCGAAGCGGAAGGCATCGAGGCGTGGGTCGTGCACGCGCGAGCGGCCGAACGCCGAGGACAGCCCATCGAGGCGCTCGACGTCGCCCCGCTCCTCGATCCAGCCTGCCCTCAGCGCAGGCAACCCCGCGGCCAGGTCGACCGTGTGCGCCGGATCCGTATAAGGCCCCGAGGTGTCGTAGACGACGATGGGCGGGTTCGCCTCTCCGCCGAACAGCGTGGGCGTGGCCGACTGCGCGATCTCGCGCATGGCGACGCGAACGTCCGCCCGGCTGCCGCCGATGTGGATCTTGCGCGAGCCGGCGATCGGCGTGGTGACGGAGGTGGAAAGCTCGCGCGCGGCGCGGGCAAGATCGGTGGGACTGGCGTTCATCGGCTTCTCGTACCTTGCGGATAAGGAAGAAGCGGACGGCGCCGCCACGCCGTGCCCCGTGCATGGACGCACGTTGCCTGTCGTGGACGAAGCTTCCTACGCCGGTACGGACCGGATCAGGTTCGAAGGGACTCTCTCAGCCCGCGCAATTGCTTGGGCACCCCCGCTTCGAGGGCGATTCAACCACGAAGCGGGGCGGGAAGCGAGCGCTCAGCCCTGGGACGAGCGCGGCTCATAGGCGCGGAGGAACATGTCGACGGCCGCCAGGGCATTGGCCTTGACCTCCTCGCCGAACTGCACGGCGCAGTCTTCGCAGCCAAACAGGCGCCGGATGAGCAGGTCGCCCTTGAGCAGCGCGAGGAACTGCGTGGTCGCACGGGAAATGTCGACGATATCGAGCTGACCGCGCGAGGTGGCGCCCTCGAGCAGGCGCATCACCAGCTTGTGCATACGTGCCGGGCCTTCCTCCCAGACCAGGCGACCGAAACGCGGATTACCGCCCGACTGGCAATCGGAAAGAATCGCGCGGAACGTACCGACGGACTCGGTGTTGGTCTCCATCGCCGCATGCCGGCTGGCGATGTTGGTCAGCGTGACGCGGATGTCCGCGCCCGGGCTGAAGTCGAACAGGTCGTCCGGCAGGCGCTCCTGTACGTGCGCACGGATGACTTCACGGAAAAGGTTGTCCTTGTCGCCGAAGTGGCTGTACACGGTGAGCTTGGAAACGCCCGCGGATGCCGCGACCGCATCCATGCTGGTGCCCGCGAAGCCGCCCTGCGTGAAGAGCGCCTTGGCGGCATCCAGGATAGCCGCGCGCTTCTCCATGTCCTTGGGACGCCCCGGGCCCTGGCTCTTCATTTTCGGGCTGGCGTTCATGGCTGCACCTTCACAAACAGAAATTATGACTTTATTATACGCAGCGGTTCAGTTATTTCCACCACTCCTGCGGCATGAGCCTCAAGGTGGCGGTACGACGGAAGCGCTGTGCGGCGGATTACAATGAAGTGGGGCCACTGCCCGGGTAAACCCAAGGCGTTCAGGGGCTTGCACCATTCATCGTTCAGGCGCCAGCGAGTGAAGGCACGGTCAGGCATGACTTCCGTCAGCCCGGTCCGGTGACTTCCGGCACTTAGCTCGGGCGGTGGCGCACCCGCAGCCTTGGCAACATTGGGAAAACGGGCGCTAAGCGCTTATCCTTTCGAACCTTTTTCAGCTTTTCGTACGGGATCCAAAAACCATGGCGATGAATTTCGAGCAGGCACGTCAGAACATGGTCGAGAACCAGGTTCGTCCCTGGGAAGTCCTCGATGCCGACGTCCTGGAGACGCTGAAGGGCGTCCGTCGCGAAGATTTCGTCGCGCCGTCCCACCGTAATGTCGCCTTCGCCGACCTGACCCTGCCGCTGGGCCATGGCGAAGTGATGATGAAGCCGGTGGTCGAGGGTCGCGTGCTGCAGGCCCTGGAACTGAAGAAGACCGACGAGGTGCTGGAAATCGGTACCGGCTCGGGCTTCCTGACGGCTTGCCTCGCCCGCCTCGCCGGCAAGGTGACCAGCATCGACATGCACGCCGACTTCGTCGACGCCGCCCGCGAGCGCCTGGCCGCCGCCTCGGTGGTCAACGCCACGGTGGAAACCGCCGAAGCCGTCAACGGCTACCAGCCGACGGGCGTTTTCGATGCCGTCGTGGTCACGGGCGCCGTCCATGCGGTTCCCGAAAAATTCGTGCGCTGGCTCAAGCCGGGCGGGCGCATGTTCGTCATACGCGGCAATTCCCCCGCTCAGACGGCGGTCCTCCTCACCCACGAGGGTGACGGCCGCTATCGCGAGGAATCGCTGTTTGAAACGGACCTTCCTTACCTGGCGCATGCCGCGCCGGTGAAGCGCTTCGTGCTTTGACCCAAAGATCTCCCATCACCCACGAGGCGAAACCATGCGCTTGAAGCTGCTCACCGTCGCGCTGGCACTGGCCGCGACGCCGTTCGCGAGCCACGCTGAAGACCTGCTCGACGCCTACCGCCAGGCCCGGGCCAACGATCCGGTGCTGTCGCAGGCCGATTCCACCCGTCTCGCCACGGGTGAAACCGTCGTACAAAGCCGTGCGCTGCTGCTCCCGCAGATCAGCGCGCAGCTGGGTATCACCCAGACGGATCAGAATGGTCCGGATCGCGACACGACCACGGGCACGGACCTCGGCCATACCCGCACGCGCAGCGAGTCGGCCACGGTCACCCAGAGCGTGCTCGACTTCAGCAGGTACGCCGATCTGAAGGCCGCCAAGTCGTCGTCGCAGGCACAGGACGCCACGTACGAAGCCGCTTTGCAGCAGCTCTCCACGCGCGTGGCCACGGCCTATTTTCAGGTCCTGACCAACGACGACGCCCTGACCTTCGCCAAGGCCAACGAGCAGGCGCTCGCTCGTCAGCTCGAGCAGGCCCAGCAGCGTTTCGACGTCGGCCTGTCCGCGATCACCGACGTGCAGGACGCCAAGGCCCAGCACGACACCTCGGTCGCCGCCGTCATCACCGCCGAGAACACCCTGGCGGATTCGCGTGAAGCACTGACCCAGATCACCGGCAAGCCGGCGGACAATCTGAAGAAACTTCGCGAAGACCTGCCCATGGACGCCCCGTCGCCCAACGATCCGAAGGCCTGGGTCGCCGAAGCGGTCAAGAGCAACCCGAGCATCCTCGCGTCGCAGTACAACGTCGACTCGGCGGAGCACAGCATTTCCTCCGCCCGCGCGAGTCATCTGCCGACCATCGACGCGAGTGCCGGTTACAGCAAGAGCACCTCCTGGACGCAGAATGCGGGCAGCCCGGCGACGAACGCCCTGAACCGTGTCTCGGGCAACGGTCGCGGCGGCACCAGCGTCGGCCTGACGCTCAGCGTGCCGATCTTCTCCGGCGGCGCCACGCAGTCACGCGTTCGTCAGTCGATCTACCAGCGCGATGCCGCCCAGGACTCCCTGGAAAGCACCCGTCGTCAGGTCGTCCGCGACACGCTGAACTACTACCGCTCGGTGGTCGCCGGTATCAGCAAGGTGGAGGCCACCAAGGCCGCCGTCGCCTCTTCGGAAAGCGCGCGCGACGCGACGCAGGCCGGCTTCGAAGTCGGCACGCGCACCATCGTCGACGTGCTGATCGCCCAGCAGAACCTGACCTCGTCGCTCAGCGACTACTCGCAGGCCCGCCATCAGTTCATTCTCGACAAGCTGCTGCTCAAGCAGACGGCCGGGACCGTGGATGTGAAGGACCTCGAGGCGATCAACGCGCTGCTGCAGTAACGACTTTCCTTTCGGGGGAAGAATAAGAAACGGGCCCTCGCGGCCCGTTTTTTTTGCTCTTTGGCGGACACGCCCCACACGATCGCACGGGCGGCGCTGACTCCGACGAACCTGCTGCCCGACGAAGATGGCCGGGCCCAACCGGGCCTCGGAACCAAGGAAGAACCATGAAGGGATTTATCATCGTCGGCCTGCTGGCGAGCACTGGCTTAGCCCATGCGTCGCCGGCCTCCCCGACGAACCACCGGCTCAAGGTGGTCGAATACGCGAGCGCCACGTCGTTCGAATACGACGTCCGGGCCAAAGGTGTTCTCGGCGACGTCGTTGCGCCATATGCCACGGTCTGGACCAGCGCCATGGACAACTGCGATGTGCGCGGCGGCTACGTCACCGAGTACCACGACGGGTTCAAGCGCAGTTATTACGACACGCGCGAAGGCGGCGTACGGGTGAACGCCTATGCCACCTGCCGCGTTGCCGAGGATCCCTTCGCCGATCGGATCAAGGAGGGCCCGATGCCCGCGGCGGCGATCGTCACCGGTGATGGCCTGGGTCCGTCGACGGGGCTTGCCCAGGCGAGCGGCGAGCCGCACGCGGCCTATCGGGCCGTCCGCGAACTGGTATACAAGACGTGCCTGGACCAGGCTCGCCGCGTTCGCTTCATGAGCACTCATGTCGACAACCGGCCCAACGCGACGCCGCAGGTGGAAGCCCGGTTCGCCTGCAATTCCGGCCTCGACGCCGGGAACCAGAGGGACTGACCCTTCACTCCTGAAGCAGGGTATCCACCAGCGCCATCACCTTGCCCACGGATCCGCGCTCGCTGTCGAAGACGTGGCGAGCGCGGTTTCCCATGATCTCCCGGCGGTCTTTGTCCCGAAGCAGGGCCAGCACCTGCTCGCCCAGCTCGTCGCCGTCCTTCACCCGCTGACCGCCGCCTTCATCGAGCAGGGCCTGCGTGATTTCCTCGAAGTTGTACGTATAAGGCCCGACAAGCACCGGCTTGTTCAGTGCGGCGGGCTCCAGGACGTTGTGTCCACCGATGGACACCAGGCTGCCACCGACGAAGGCGACATCGGCCGACGCGAAGAAACGCAGCAGTTCGCCCATCGAATCGATGACGAAGCACTGCGTGGAATGACCGGGAATGTCATCGCCGCTGCGCGTTCCCACCTGGAAGCCCAGGCTGCGGACGGATGCCTCGACGGCCTTGAACCGCTCAGGGTGACGGGGTGCGATCAGCAGCAGCGCATCCGGCAGCCGGCGCATCACCGCGAGGTGAGCCTCGAGGACGCACATTTCCTCGCCTTCGTGCGTGCTGGCGGCGATCCAGACCGGACGCCCCGTGCCCCATGCCTCGCGCATGGCCAGGCCCGCCTGCAACGCCGTGTCCGGCACCGGCATGTCGAACTTGAGGTTGCCGCAGACCGTGAGCTGGCTGGGCTCCGCACCGAGCAGCCGATAGCGCGCGGCATCGGTGCGGGACTGTGCGGCGATATGACTGACGCAGCGCAGGGCGCGGCGGACGAGGGAGCTCATGCGCGCGTAGCCGCGCAGCGATCGCTCGGATAACCGGGCATTGGCGATCAGCAGCGGAATGCCGTGCTTGCGGCAGGCGAAATACAGGTTCGGCCAGATTTCCGTTTCGACGATGATCGCCAGCCGCGGGCGCGTACTGCGCAGGAAGCGCTTCACGGCGAACGGCAGATCGTACGGCAGGTACACGCTGTGGACGCTGCTGCCGAACAGCTGACGCACGCGTTCGGAGCCGGTCGGGGTCACCGTGGTGACCAGCATCGGCGCCTGCGGATAAGCCTCCATCAGCGCTTTCACCAGCGGTTCCGCGGCATTGACCTCACCTACCGATACCGCGTGCACCCAGAGGCAGCCGGCGAGGCGCGGTTCGCGGAAGCGACCGAAGCGCTCGCGCCAGCGCACGTGGTAGTCGCCGTAGCGCATGCCACGCGCCATCAGACGCAGCATCACCAGCGGTGTGAACAGGTACATCGCGAAGTTGTAGAGCAGGCGCAGCAGCACGCGATTCCCTGGGTTGACCCGTGACCGGTCAGTATAGCCGCGCCCATTCGCTACAATGGGCGGACATGCCTGGTATGACCCGCCCTACCCTGACGCGCCAGCTTCTTACGCCCCGCCACTGGCCGGCGTGGCTCGGCGTCGGCTTCATCTGGCTTATCGCCCACCTGCCCTTCCGCTGGCTGATGCGCCTCGGACGCATGGCGGGCCGCCTGGCCCTGCACCTGAACCCCGAACGGCGGCGCATCGCCGCGACCAACATCGCCCTCTGCTTTCCGGAGCTGGATCCGGCGGCACAGAAGGCGCTGGTTCGGGCCAATCTGTGCGACGTCGGCATGATGCTGGCCGAATTCGCACTGGGCTGGATGGGCTCGGATCGCGCGATCGCGAAGGTCCCCGTCACGGTCGACGGGCTCGAACACCTGGAAGCCGCACGCGCCGCCGGCCGTGGCGTGCTCCTGGTCGGCGGACATTTCTCGCACCTCGAACTGAGCGCGCGCCTCGTCTCCTCACGCATCCGCATCGCGGGCATGTACCGCCGCATGGATTCGGAGGTGTTCGAATTCGCGGTGCTGCGCTCGCGCCTGCACTACGCGGATGCGATGTTCGACAAGGACGATATCCGTGGCACCGTGCGCTACCTGAAGGCCGGCGGCACGCTCTGGTATGCGCCCGACCAGGACATGCGCAGCAAGGACAACGTCTTCGTGCCGTTCTTCGGCGTGCCGGCCGCGACCATCACGGCCACGCATCACCTGGCGCGCCTCTCCAACGCGCTGGTGATTCCGTTCTATCACCGGCGCCTGCCGGGAGACGCGGGCTACGCCATGCGCCTCGGCGCGCCGCTTGAGGATTTTCCCAGCGACGATGCCGCGCGCGATACCGAGCGGGTGAATGCACAGATCGAGCAGATGGCGCGTGAGGCGCCTGAGCAATACCTGTGGGTGCATAAGCGGTTCAAGACGCGGCCGCCGGGTGAGCCGAAGATTTATTAGGTGGTAGCGATGGGTGGTGCGGCATCTTTGCTTCGTTGGCTTTTCGCGAACAGGGTTCGCTCCTACAGGTGCGCGGTGGGGCCAGACGGATAGCTGCCCTGGATGCTTCTTTCATGGGAGTTTCTCCCACCTTTCTTGCGGTATACGCTGACGAAATGCCGAACCTTTCGTCATAAACAACGAAAGCTTCGCGAAAAAACACGCGCGTAGAACGTCCGTCGTCACTCCTCAAGACGGACCTTCCCATGCAGTCGATCTTTCGTTTCGCGCGTTCGTTGCGCGGCCGCAGCGCGTGGCACCGCAAGCGGTCGCACGTGGTCAATGCGGTACTCAACTATGTCGGCCGCAGTGTGGCGCACTGGCGGGAGCACGACGCATGGCTGGCCTTCCTGGAGACACCGCCGATGGCCGGCGTCTCGTCGATCGACACCATCCTCACCGAGCGCTACCAGCACCGCTATATCAGCAAGGCCTGGAATCGCGAGCGCCGGCTGAAGGTGCTGCGCGAGCATTACGAATTCGCCCTTGCCCGGTTCCCCCGGACGCTGTTCCACGTGCTGTACCGCGAGCGCCAGGTTTTGCTTGGCAAGGTGCTCCTGCGTAACGGTGAGGCTCTCTCGCTGATGCTCAAGGCGCCGTTCCGACGCGCCCGCGAGGGCGAGATGACGCTCTCGCTGGTCGATCACCAGGGCATGCAGATCTCCTATGCGGCGTTCTCCTTCGTCGACGGCGGCAAGGCCATCGCCATCGGCTGCCTTCAGGGTGCGCCCAACCACGCCGGCCTGGAAGCCGTGCGCGAACTCACGCGGCAGTGCCATGGCCTGCGTCCTAAAAACCTCCTGCTGTCGCTGATCCGTTCGCTCGCCGAGGCTTTCGAGGTGGAACGCGTCCTCGGGATATCGAATGAGGCTCACGTCTTCGCGGGCATCGCCGACAAGGTAAAGGCCGACTACAACGGCTTCTGGCGCGAGGCCGGTGGACAGGAGACCAGCGAGGGCTTCTACGCCATGGCCCCTCACGAGCCCGTGCGTTGCGAAACCGAGGTCGAAAGCAAGCGCCGCAGTGAGTTCCGTCGGCGCGAAGCGCTGCGTCACGAAGCCTGCGATCTAGTCCTCAGGGCGTTCGGATTCGAACGCGCCGTGGTCCTGCCGCTGGCCGCCTGATACGCGGCGCTCGTACAGCTTCGCGTACTTCAGGAACGCATAGAAAGCATGTACCCGGGCGGCGATGAAACCCGCCCAGCCGCCCCGCCAGTGACCGCGCCAGAAGTAGTACCGGGCAAAAGCGATGGCGGGATAGACCACCATCCGCAGACGAAGCATCCGCGGCTCGCGCGTCTGCCGGTCGCGCACCTGCAACGTCGAGTAACGGTTGGCCTTGTCGACCCGCCCGTCGATATCGCGCTCGCCATAGTGGTCGATGACGGCATCGAGGCGCCGCACCGACCCGCGCACCAGGACACTCTCGTGTACTTCGTGACCACTCATGCCGGCGCGTGTGCGGTCGAACAGACGCACGTAGTGATTCAGGCGCGCGCGACCGGGCTGCCAGCGCCAGAACACCCACTCGCGACGGAGCATCTCGAAACCCGCGACATCGGGCGTGACGAGCGCCGCCCTCACCCGCTCGGCGGCGATGGCGGGCAGCGCCTCGTCCGAGTCCAGCAGCAATACCCAGCGGTGGACGGCGAGATCGATCGCCGCCTGCTTCTGTGCGCTGTAGCCGGCGAACGGCTGAATGCTCACCCGTGCCCCATGCGACGCGGCAATGTCGCGCGTCTCATCGGTCGATCCGGAATCCAGCACGACGATGTCGTCCGCAAAACGGACGGAAGCGAGACAGGCGCCGATCGTCGCCGCGCTGTTGAACGTGGTCACGACGACCGACAGCGGCTCACGCGCCACGGGACGGTTCCAGGTCCGGCAGATCGACGAGCAGCGCCGCGCACCACACGGCGAACAGCCACGCGGTGAGCAGACCCCACCATGCCGAATAGAAGGCCATGTGCGTGTTCAGCGGGAAGAAGATCGCAAACAGCGCCACGCTGGCGGGGAATGCACGCTCGCGCGCCACGGGACCGGCTTTCCACCAGACGCGGACGGCCAGCACGGTGGCCGCCAGCCACGCGAGGAGGCCGAGGGTTCCGGTCTCGGTGGCGGCCTCGAGCACGACCTGATGAGGATGGCAGGCACCCTCCCCATCGCCGCATTTCTCGATGGTCAGGAAGTGGTCTCCGGGCGACGCGACCGATGGATAGGCCACGCGGAAGCCGCGGACGCCCACGCCGTTGATGGGATGCGCCGCATAGAGGCGCAGCGACGTCGTCCAGATATCGAGACGCCCGGTCAGCGCGGCGTCCAGGCCCGCGCTGGTACCGGTGAGGGCGGGCAAGGTATGCGCCACCCGGTCGCGGAATCGCGGCGATACCTGCCATGCCAGTGCGCCGACCAGAAGCACGACCGCGCCCATGCCCAGACAGGCCACGGCGAAGCGACGGAACGTACCCGCCTCACGCCAGAGGAACGCCAGGGCCACGAGTGCGTAGCAGATCCACGAGGCGCGCGAACCGGAAAGCAGCACCGGCCCGAGCGCCAGCAGGAACGTCAGGATCAGGCCCCGGCGTCCCCAGCGCTCGCGCCCGGCCCAGAGAAGGAACGGCGCCAGCGCGGACACCGCGGGACCGAGCTTCAGGTTGGTCGCACCGAAGATGCCGGACAGGCGCGCCGGATCGGAGGCGCCCGCGAGGCCATAACCGGTCAGCGCCTGCACCCAGGCATCGGCGACCCAGAGCGCGACGACCGCTGCGGTGGCGAACCACATGGCACGCACCTTCCCTGGCCGGCGCATGGCGAAACACGTGTACACACCCAGCGGAGCGAACCGGAGGATGCCCGCCAGCGTGCCCCAGCTCTTCCCGGGCGCGACGGCGTCGACGACGGAGACGAGCGCGGCACCCGCGTAGGCGGCGAATAACCAGAGAAACAGGCGCGCACCGGGATGATGACGAATCGCCGTCGGCTCGCGCACGACGAGCAGTATCGAGCCGACCAGTGCGAGAAACACGCCGACCTCGGCACTGCGCCCCAGCGGCAGCAACGCGGGCACCAGCCAGATCGGCAGGAGCGGCGAGGCAAGCCCCGCTTTCAGCAGCGCACCGGGCCCGCGCGAGCTCACGCGGCCGGGGTGCCTTCGACCAGCTCGGCGTACAAGGCGAGCGTGGCCGACTGCATGTCGACGAGGCGGTAGCTGCGCGGCGGCGGAATCGGCGGAGCGAAACGCAGGAGTTCGGCGGCGCGCTCGACCAGGCGTTCGCGATCGCCCAGCGGCACGCGGCCCGCGGGATAGAGCTCGGCCAGAAGTTCGCCGACGCCACCGTGCGCGTAACCCATGACGGGGCGGCACAAGGCCAGCGCCTCGACCACCGTACGGCCGAACGACTCCGGCCGCACCGACAGCTGCAGGACGAGATCGGACAGGGCGTAGACGTCGCGCACGTCCGATCGCGCCGGCGAGATCACCACACGGTCGTCGAGGCCGCGCGCATGAATGAGCTGACGCAGCTCGGCGACATACGCCTCTCGCCCCGGTTCGTCCGCGCCGAGCAGCAGCAGACGCGCATCGATGGCGCGCTGTTGAAGGTCCGCGATCAGTTCGATCGCGTCGGCATGACCTTTCAGGCGGGTGCCACGGCCCGGCAGGGTCAGCAGGGGCGCGCCGGCCAGTTGCGGGTATTGCTCGAAGAACGCCCGCTGCCAGCTGTCGTCGGGACGGTAACCGTAGGGAAACGCCTCGGTGTCGATGCCACGCGGCACCACGGCGATCCGCGCGGTCTCGATATCGTCGGGGTAGTGGCGGAGCACGTAGTCACGCAGGGTCTGCGAGACCACGATGACCCGCTCCCCTCGGAGCAGGATCGCGCTGTAGCGACCCGGACTGTTCAGCCCGTGAACGGTCGTGACGAAGTGCGGACGGGGCTTGACCCCACGCATCGCCCACCAGCCGATCCATGCCGGCAGCCGCGACCGGGCGTGCACGATGTCGGGCTTCAGTTCGCGCAGGATGCGGCGCAGCTTGCCTACCGTGAACAGGGTGCCCAGGGATTTGCGACCGATGGGCAGGGCGATGTGCTCGCTGCCTTCGGCCTCCAGCTGCGCCACCAGGCGTCCGCCCGCCGACACCACTACCGACCGGTGCCCCGCAGCCACCAGCGCCCGCGCGATTTCCAGGGTCGAGCGCTCGGCCCCGCCCGAATGGAGCGAGGGGATCAGCTGTACGACGGTCATCGTCCGGTGCGGGGAGACGGTGGCCATGGGTGGTTCCGGTGAGTGTGATGACGCAGACGAAGCACGAAACGTGCCCGCAGGGGGCCGTTCAGTCTTTCAGGACGTACGTCGCGCCACAGTACATGCACTTTGAGGTGCCACCGTCGTCTTCGATGGACAGGTAGACCCGGGGGTGCGAGTTCCACAGGTACATCCCCGGCATCGGGCAGGACAGCGGCAGGTCGGCGCGCGTCACTTCGTAACGGTTTTCGGCGTTTGCCGGGATCAGCGGCGCTGCCGCGGGATTGGGTCGCATGGGGAAACTCCGGGCAAAACGGTAAACCGAGGCCTGCGATGGTAACAAAAAAGAAAACCCGCGCCGTTGCCGGCGCGGGTTTTTCACGGCCGTGAAAGCCGGGACGATTACTTTTTGTCAGCCGAGGCGTCGTGGCCTTCGGTCGTGATGCGGATCTTGATGTCGTCCGACACGTTCGGGACGTAGGCACCGACGCCGAAGTCCGAGCGCTTGATGGTGGCGGTGGCGTCGAAGCCGATCGACTGCACCTTCATCATCGGGTGCGGGCCAACCTTGTTCAGGGTGGCGTCGAGGGTGACCGGCTTGGTCACACCGTGGACGGTGAGGTCACCGGTGACCTTGAGCTTGTCCTTGCCGGCCGAGACCACCTTGGTGCTCTTGAAGGTGATGTTCGGGAACTTGGCGGCATCGAGGAAATCCGCCGACTTCAGGTGCTCGTCGAGCTTGGGCACGAAGGTGTCCAGACCGGACAGCGGCAGGGTCACCTCGACGGTGGCCTTGGTCGGGGCGGCTTCGTCGTAGACGAGGGTGCCGTCGACCTGATTGAGATTGGCGGTCGGATTCGAGAAGCCGAAGTGATTCCAGCTGAACAGGACCATGGTGTGGGTCGGGTCGAGCTTGTAGGTCACCGGGGCGGCGGCGGCGGTGCCGGCGGTGGCGAGCAGGCCGGCGAGGGCAACGTAACGGAGGGCGCGCATGGTGTTTCTCCAGCAGTGAGGTGGGTACGGCGTGTGACGGCGGGACCGGAGGGTCACCGCGGGAAAGAGGTCAGGCGATCTGGGCGGCTTCGTCGAAGTCCAGACGCGGCAGGCGGCCGAACAGGTTCTTGTCCGGATCGCCGTAACCGATGTTGATGAGAAAATTGGACTTGACCTGGCTGCCGGCGAAGAACTCGGCATCCACGCCCGCCTGATCGAATCCGGACATCGGACCGCAGTCGAGCCCCAGCGCGCGGGCCGCCATGATCAGGTAGGCGCCCTGCAGCGAACCGTTGCGCGAGCCGGAGGACTGGATCAGGTCTTCGTTGCCGACGAACCAGCTGCGTGCGTCCGCATGCGGGAACAGCTTGGGCAGGTGCTCGTAGAACGCGAAGTCGGTCGCGACGATGGCCGTAACCGGAGCCGACATGGTCTTCTCGGCGTTGTTCTCGGCCAGGTACGGCTTCAGACGCGCCTTGGCGTCCTGCGACTTGATGAAGATGACGCGCATCGGCGAGGAGTTGGCGGCGGTGGGGCCGAACTTCGCCAGCTCGTACAACCGGTGGATCTGCTCGTCGGTCACTTCCTTCGGCAGCCAGGCGTTGTAGGTGCGGGCGGTGAGGAAGAGCTGGTCAAGCGATGCATCGGACAACGGAGCGCTCATGGATATCCTTGTACAGTGATGGAACGCCGGAGGCCCGGCATCCCGACAGTGTAAGCGTCGCGACGCCCTGTGTGGACCGGTCGGACAAGGAACGAACTGTGCCGAATTCGACAACAATCACCGATCGTGACCTGTGCTGGGTCGTGACCGACGGCGCGGCCGGCAATCGCCGCCAGGCGCTGGCACTGGCCGAAGCTCTCACGCCGTCGATCCGCGAGATCACCATCGATCTGCGCGCCCCCTGGTCGTGGGCGGCCCCGCGCCTGCTGCCGGGCGCGCGTCTGGCGCTTGGGCGTGCCAACCAGAACCTGCTGCCGCCATGGCCCTCGCTGGTCATCGGCTGCGGACGCACGGCCGCCTGGGCGACGCGGCAGATCCGCCGCTGGTCGGCAGGCCGCACGCTGTCGGTGCAGTTGCTCGATCCCCGGCTGGATCCGCGACACTGGGACCTGGTGATCGCGCCGAAGCACGATGAGCTGACCGGCGACAACGTGCTCCGTCCGATCGGGTCGCTGCATCCCATCGATGACGCCTGGCTCGCCGACGGGCGCGAGGCGTTTGCCGGCCTGGCCGACCTACCCGGCCCGCGTCTGGGGGTGCTGGTCGGCGGCGACCGGCGTGGCGCGCCGCTCGACGGCAAGGCGGCCGATGCCTTCGTCTCCGCCGTTCGCCGGCGACTTGCGACGGATGGCGGCTCGGTCATGGTCGCCGCCTCGCGACGCACGCCGCCTGCGCTCCTGCCGGTGCTTCGCGACGCCTTCGCCGACTGGCCGGGCGTGATCTGGACGGGCAGCGCCGACGGCCCCAATCCGTATCCCGGCATCCTGGCGTGGGCCGACCGTCTCGTGGTCACACCCGACTCGGTCAATATGTTGTGCGAGGCCTGCGCCACCGGGGCGCCGGTGCATACCGTCGTGACGGCGCCGCTGGATGCGAAGCTGGGGCGGTTTCATGCAGAGCTGCGAGCGGCGGGACGGCTGCATGACATCGATGCGGTGACACCGGAGCGGCAGGCACCGCTGCGGGAGACGGCGACAATCGCGGACGAGGTACGCAAGCACCTCGGACTGCCTGCATCCCCGGCCCGATAGTCCCCGTCCTACGGCCTGGGTTTCAGCCGCGCCCGGAACCCTGCCTTCAGCTCGTCCGACATCGGCGCGGCGGCGAGTATCGCGTCGAGCTTCGCTACCCGGTTGCGGAAGGCCGCCACTTCGTCCCTGAACCGGTCGGGATGGTAGTCGATCAGCAGGTCCGCCTGCGCCGCCGCCGAAAGCTCGTCGGGGATACCGCCGAAGTCCTCCCAGTGCCCCTTCAGCCAGGCCACCGCATCGCGCACATCGCGCATCTGTCCGACCAGACCGTCGACATCGGGTGCATCGGTGGGCCACGTCACGTCGACCACCTGCGGATGGGCGAAGTCGTGCTCCGGCAGCGTCACATGCAGCGTCAGGTCGCGTCCGGTGAGCCGCCAGGTGCCGGGCTTGTCGTCATCCGCCCGCGGAAGCGCCACGCCGTCCACCGTCACCTTCGATGGCATCGCGACGGCGACGAAGGCCACGGACCACGTCCGTGACGTCGGCATGCCGGGATACGTGCCGTCGCGCGCCGCGATTTTCAGGCGTACGCCCTGCTTCGTCCGCTCGGTCGCCAGAGCCGTGCGAGCGAACGCCGTGCCCCGGTAGGCTTCGTCGTCGCCCGCGTCTTCGTACAGCGTGGCCGACTGATTGCCGCCCGGGTAGACGAGCAAGGTCCGCGCACCCGTGTCGTGGGACACGCTCACCGTCGTATTCGTATTGGTCGGCACGATGGCGCCGGCACGCGCAAAGACCGGTACCTCATCGAGTCGGTAACGGCCCGCGAGCGCACGCTCACCATGCAACGAGCGACCGCGGGTCGTGTCGAACCAGTCGCCTCTCGGCAACCAGGTCTCCTGGCTGGCGAAACCGTCGCTGCCCGCGGCGGCCGTTACCGGATCCACCAGCAGGTCGTCGCCGAACATGTATTCGGCGCCGCTCGCGTAGGACCGGTCGTCTTCCGGCCACGCGTAGTACAGCGGCCTGACCAGCGACACGCCCGTGTCGAACGCCTTCCGACCCATCGTGTAGGTGTACGGCAGCAAGCGGTAACGTGTCAGCACCGTGTCGCGCAAGGCGTCGAATTCCGCAGGCGCGAACCGCCAGGGCTCCTTGCGCAGGTTCGGGTTCTTCGTGGTGTGTGTGCGCATGATCGGGCTGTACGCACCGAACTGCATCCAGCGCACGTAGAGTTCCGGATCGACCCGGCGCGCCTTCGGATCGCTTTCGTCGCGGAAGGTGTGACCGCCGAGGTCATGGCTCCAGTAGCCATAAAGCACGTTGGACGCGGTCGACGTGAAGCGCGGCTGGAACGCCAGCGAACCCCACGAGATGATCGAGTCGCCCGAGAAGCCGATCTGGTAGCGGTGGTTTCCCAGTCCGCCCCAGCGGTGATAGATCAGCGCACGCTTGTCACTGGTCTGCTGCATGTGGGTGAAGAACACATGGTTGAGCCACCAGGTGTTGCTCAGTCCCGGCATGGCTTTCGATTCGCGCCATTGCTGCCAGTCCAGCCACCAGAAGCTCACGCCCATCGCCTGCAGGGGATCGAGCACCGTGCTGAAGAGTGCCGACATGTAGCTCGCGTCCGCGGCTTCGAAAGGCAGCGGATGGGTGCGGTCGGCCTTCATCGCATCCATGAATCGGCCGTACGCATCCTCGTGGGGAAGCATGCCCGAGGCGGGGTGCAGGTTCAGCGTGATCCTCAGGCCCTGGTCGCCAAGCCAGCGGAGCAGCCGTTGCGGGTCGGGAAACAGGCTTCGGTTCCAGGAGAAGCCCGTCCAGCCCGGCGTCTGGCCCGCAATGTCCCGTTTGTCCGAACCCGATGCGAGACCTGGCGTCGTGTGCCAGTCCATATCGATCACGAGAACATCCATCGGAATGCCGTAGCGCGCGAAGTCCGCCGCCACGTCGCGGATCTCGCTGTCACTGTAATTCCAGTAACGCGACCACCAGTAACCAAAGGCATAGCGCGGCGGCAACGGCTCGCGGCCGGCGATTTTCGTGAAATCACCCAGCGCGGCGACGTAGTCGTGGCCGTAGCCGAAGAACGTCCAGTCGGTGCATGCCTGGCAGGCGCGACGGTGCACCCACGGCAGCTTCTCATCGCCAAAGACGAAGCTTCCCGTGTCGTCGACGACGTGCCAGCCGTCGCGTGAGAGCAAGCCGTCGCCGAGATCCAGCGGCGTGTTGTCGGACGCATGACGGTCGCCATCGACCTGATCGAGCGTGCGCGCCGTACCGCCGAGATTTCGTGTTTCCTTCAGGCCGGGGTGCCAGGCGATGGCCGGCTTGAGCTGCTTCGATTCGACCGTCAGGTTGTCGGCACCGAACGGGCCGGAACCCTCTTTGTAGCGCAGCGTCAGCAAGTCGGTGCGAATGACGAGCCAGCCCTTTTCATGGGAGACCTTCGCGGGAACGTCGCCTGCGTTACCGCGTGTCGCGAAGACCAGCGAAGGCGCGTCCTCGAACTGTTTCGAGGACGAATATTCCATGCGAATGACGCGGGGCGTCAGGACCGTGAAGCGAGCCTCGCCGCTGGTGACGGGATCGGCGTGCGCCGATGACGATGCGACGGCGACAACAAACGTCGCGAACGCGACGGCAGCCCGGATCACTCTCATGCACCCTGCCTCCCCTTAAAGGAAGCTCCGACTCTAGCATGAGTCCGTCAGGCGTCGACGTAACGCGCCGCGTCGCCGACCCAGCGTGCGATGAGCCTCTCACAACGCGCGGGATGATCTTTCATCATGGCTTCGGCGACCCGCTGCACTTCGGGCATGAGATGACCGTCACGGGTGAGGTCGGCTATGCGGAACTGCAGCTGGCCCGTCTGACGCGTGCCCAGTACTTCACCGGGGCCACGCAGTTCCAGATCCTTTTCGGCGATGCGAAACCCGTCGTTGGTCTCACGCATCACCTGTAGTCGCTCTTTCGCCAGACGCGACAGCGGTGTCTGATAGAGCAGCACGCAATTGGATGCGATGGCGCCACGACCCACGCGCCCGCGCAGCTGATGCAGCTGGGCGAGACCGAGGCGCTCACTGTTCTCGATGACCATGAGGCTGGCGTTGGGCACGTCGACGCCCACCTCGATGACGGTGGTGGCGACCAGCACGGCAAGTTCGCCGGCCTTGAACGCATCCATCACCGCCTGTTTCTCCTTCGGCTTCATGCGTCCATGAATCAGGCCCACGGCCAGATCGGGAAGGCCGGTCGTCAGCTCCGCGTGCGCCACCTCGGCGGCTTGCGCGTTCAGCTGCTCGGACTCTTCGATCAACGTGCAGACCCAGTAGACCTGCCTGCCCTGCATGCAGGCCGCATGGATGCGCTCCATGACCTCGTAGCGACGCTCGTTCGAGATCGCGACGGTCTGCACCGGCGTGCGTCCGGGTGGCAGTTCGTCGATGGACGACACGTCGAGATCGGCGTACGCGCTCATCGCCAGCGTACGCGGGATCGGTGTGGCGGTAAGTACGAGCTGGTGCGGAATGAGCGAGCCCTCGGCGCCCTTGTCGCGCAGAGCGAGCCGCTGATGCACACCGAAGCGGTGCTGCTCGTCGACGATCACCAGGCCGAGTTTCCTGAACGCGACGCCTTCCTGCATGAGTGCGTGCGTGCCGACCACGACATGGGCGTGGCCCTCCGCCGCGCGTGACAGCGCGCTCTTGCGCGCCTTGCCCTGCACCTTGCCGGCCATCCATTCCACTTCGAGACCGAGGGGCTCGAGCCATGCACGGAAGTTACGAAGATGCTGCTCGGCAAGCAGTTCGGTCGGCGCCATCAGGGCGACCTGGTAACCGCTCTCGACGGCGGCGACCGCGGCCAGCGCGGCAACGACCGTCTTGCCGCTGCCGACATCGCCCTGCACGAGTCGCAGCATGGGATGGGCACGCGACAGGTCGCGCGCGACTTCCTTCGACACGCGCGTCTGCGCACCGGTCAGCGCGAACGGAAGCGCGGCGAGCAGACGATCCTTCAGTGTGCCCGCGCTTTTCAGCGCGGGCGCCTTGCGTTCTTTCACCGCCGCACGCATGCGGCGCAACGTCAGGTGCTGGGTCAGCAACTCCTCGAAGGCGAGCCGCTGTTGCGCCGGATGCCGCCCTTCCTCCAGCTGCCGCAGATCGACATCCGTGGGGGGGCGATGCACGTAGGACAGCGCGTCGCGCAGCGACGTCAGCCCCGCCGGCCGGCCGATATCCTCGGGGATCAGTTCCAGACGATCGTCGGTCGGCAGGTGCGCCAGCGCACGGGCGATGACGCTGGCGAGGCGACGCGGCCCGAGTCCTTCCGTCGTCGGATACACCGGGGTCAGCCGCTCGTCCATGAGGACGGGTTCGTCGGTCTCGATGCGCTGGTACTGCGGATGGACGATCTCCAGCCCTTGCGGGCCCTGGCGCACTTCACCGAAGCACAGCAGGCGCGCGCCCTTCGGCAGCTGATCGACCTGCGACTTGCGAAAGTGGAAGAAGCGCAGCAACAACGGACGACCGGAGTCGTCGCCGATAATCACCTTCAGTTGCGGACGAAAGCGAAAGCCGCGCTCGACATGCTCGACGACACCCTCGACCTGGGCGCGATCGCCCGGGCGCAGATCGGCGATCGGCACGACCGTGGTGCGGTCCTCGTAACGCAAAGGCAGATGGAACCAGAGGTCCTGCACTTCGCGAAGGCCGAGCTTGCGCAAGGTCTCGGCAAGCGCCGGCCCGACGCCGCCGAGCGATGTCAGCGGCGCACGCCCGGGGTCCGCCACCGGAACGGCAGCGGTGATCGGCGTTGCGCGACGGGCCACGGGAATGACGGCGCCCTTACGGCAGGACGAGGATCGCGTCGACTTCGACCGTTGCCGCCTTGGGCAGTGCCGAGACCTGGATGGTCGAGCGCGCCGGGTACGGCTGCTGGAAATATTCGGCCATCACGGCGTTCACCGCGGCGAAGTCGCCCAGATCGGTGACGTAGATGCCCACACGGACGATGTCGGCCAGCTTGCCGCCCGCGGCTTCCGCCACCGCGACCAGGTTGTCGAAGACGCGACGCGTCTGCACGGTGATGTCGCCCTCGACGAGATTGCCGGTGGCCGGGTCGAGCGGAATCTGCCCTGAGAAATACACCGTGTTGCCGGCGCGCACGGCCTGCGAGTATGGGCCGATGGCCGACGGAGCCTTATCGGTGGCGATGGTGCTGCGGGTCATGGATACATCCTCGATGAATTCACAGCAGTCTATCTACGCCGCGCCACGCTAGCTACCTGAAGCGACGTACAGGAGCACGCCCCGTGCGAAAGCTCACCCACGGTGAACCCATCGCGCGCAGGGCGCGCTCCTACAGGGGGTGGCGGTATACGCCGCTGACTACACCCGTGCGCCTGACCCGGCGCATGACGTCGGCAAGATGCTTGCGTCCCTTGACCTCGATGGCGAAGAGCAGCGTGGCGGCCGTGCTATCGCGCTCGATGTATTCGACGTTCTCGATGTTCGAGCTGGCGTCGGCGATGGCCGCGGCCACCGTGGCGAGGACGCCGGGACGGTTGAGCACCTCGATGCGCAGCTCGGCACGGTAGTCGCCCGACACGTCGCGATCCCACTCGATGGCCACGATGCGCTCGGGCGTCTTGCGGAACTCCGGCACGTTCGGGCATTCCACCCGGTGCACGACGATACCCTTGCCCGAGGAAAGGAATCCGATGATTTCGTCGCCCGGCAACGGATGACAGCAATTGCCGAAGCTGAGCACGCCGCGCTCGGCGCCGCTGATGCGGATCTTCTCCGCGCTGTGCTGCTGCTCCGACGACGCCGACGGCTCGCCCTTGCCCGGTCCGAGCAGAGCGACCAGCTGCGTGGCGACCTGGTCGGCAAACCGGTTACCCAGCGCGATCTCGGACAGGAGTTCTTCCAGGCGTTTGAGCTTGGCGTCTTCGAGGAAGCGATCCAGCGTAGCGGCCGGCACCGAGTCGAGGCTCATGCCGCGCGCGTCGAGCGCGCGATCCAGCATGCGGTGACCGAAGTCCACGGCATCCTCATGCTGCAGATGCTTGAGGTACTGACGAATGGCGGTGCGCGCCTTGCCCGTGACCACCGCTTCCAGCCATGCAGGGTTGGGCACCGCCGACGGCGCCGTGATGATCTCGACCTGCTGGCCGGAAATCAGGCGCGTGCGCAGCGGCACGAGTTTCTTGTCCACACGCGCCGCGACGGCGTGGTCGCCCACATCCGTATGCACGGCGTAAGCGAAATCCAGCGCAGTCGCGTTTCGCGGCAGCGAGAAAATCTCGCCGCGCGGGGTAAACAGGTAGACCTCGTCCGGGAACAGGTCGATCTTGACGTTTTCCAGGAACTCGGAAGCTGAGGGGGTGTTGGCCTGGCTGTCCGCCAGCGCGGACAGCCACTCACGTGCACGCGCCTGGGCACTGTTGGCGGGACCGGAATCGGACTTGTATGCCCAGTGGGCCGCCACGCCGCGCTCCGCGACCGACTCCATCTCCGAAGTACGGATCTGGATCTCGATCGGCGCCCCGAAGGGCCCGAGCAGCACGGTGTGCAACGACTGGTAGCCGTTGCCTTTGGGAATGGCGATGAAGTCCTTGAAGCGACCGTCGACCGGCTTGTACAGCCCATGCACGGCGCCCAGCGCCATGTAGCAGTGCATGGCGTTGTCGGTGATGACGCGGAAGCCGTAGACGTCCATCAGCTGCGCAAACGACTTGTGGTCGCCGCGCATCTTGGAATAGATGCTCCATGCCGACTTGATCCGGCTGACCGCACGACCGGGAATCTTCTCGGCGGCAAGCCGACCTTCGAGGGCCATCTCGATCTTGGCCATCGCTTCGCGACGGTTACCGAGTGCGGCGCGGATGCGCTCGCCGATGATGCGGTGGCGATCCGGGTAGAGCGCCTTGAAGCCGAGGTCCTGCAGTTCGGCCTTGAACTTGTTCATGCCGAGGCGTTGGGCGATCGGCGCGTAGATCTCGAGCGTTTCGCGCGCGATACGACGGCGCGAGGTCGCGTCCTTGGCGCCCAGCGTACGCATGTTGTGCAGGCGGTCGGACAGCTTGATCAGGATGACCCGCAGGTCGCGCGCCATGGCCAGGAGCATCTTGCGGAAGCTTTCCGCATCGGCTTCCTGGCGACTGGAAAAGCGCATCTTGTCGAGCTTGGTGACGCCGTCGACCAGCTCCGCCACGGTCTCGCCGAATTCGCCGGCGAGCTCTTCGCGGGCAAGCCGGGTGTCTTCGAGGGTGTCGTGCAGGATCGCGGCGATGATGGTCTCGGCGTCGAGACCCAGCTCCGCCAGGACGTGGGCCACGGCCACAGGGTGCGTGATGTACGGCTCACCCGACTTTCGCGTCTGGCCCTCGTGCGCGGCGGCGCCGATGAGAAACGCGCGGCGGATGCGCATGACCTGGTCGTGCGGCAGGTAAGCGCCCACGCGCTCTTCCAGCGCCTGCACATAGGGAGGCACCGGGCCATCATCGACCACGTCGGTCAGTTTTTTGGCGGGAATGACTTCCATGGGAGAACCTTACACCGTCAGCCGGTGCAGCCTCCCGCGCGCGGCGTCAGCAGCCGCGCGTCAACGTGCGCAACGTTCAGATGAGTGCTGGGCCGACAGCGACCCGGCATCATCAATCATCCCCACCCTTCGAGAGGTCGTCGTCCACTTCCGTGGCGGCCCACTCGAGGGCTTCGCGCTCGGCGCGCTCGCGGGCGGCGCGGTCGATCTCGTCGATCATTTCGTCGTTGACGCGACGATCGGCGATTTCGCGCAGGGCGAGCACGGTCGGCTTGTCGTTGCCCGGATCGAGCGTGGGTTCGGCACCCTTGGACAGCTGGCGGGCGCGCTTGGTCGCCATGAGCACGAGCTCAAAGCGGTTGTCGACTACCTCGAGGCAGTCTTCGACAGTAATACGGGCCATTTCAAATCCTTGACAATAAAGACACTTCTGACTGTGCAGTTTAGCGGTCAGCCCCGTTGGCTGGCAATGAGGTGAGGGGTATCATGTGCGGTTCTGACCAGGACGGACGGGCATTAGTGCAAATAATAAAACCAGGCGGTACACTATCCTATCGCCCCACCCCCAAAGTCACTCCGATGCGCCCCATGAACCTCCCCCGGATCGTCCGTAACGCCGTCGGCCTGGCCGCGCTGGCGCTGTTGGCCGCGTGCCACATCGCCCCGCCGCGAAACGACGATCCGAACGAAAAGTTCAACCGGAAGGTCTACGCCTTCAACGACAAGCTGGACAAGGCCATCATCCGGCCGGTCGCTGTCGGCTATCGTAAGATCACCACCCCGCCGGTGCGGACGGCCGTCAGCGACTTCTATACGAACATCCGGCTGCCGATCACCATCGGCAACCAGCTGCTCCAGGCTCGTCCGAAGCAGGCGGTCATTACGACCGGCCGCTTCGTGGTCAACCTGACCATCGGCTTCCTGGGCTTCAAGGATCCGGCCAGCATGCTCGGCATGCCGCTGTACGACAGCGATTTCGGCGTGACCCTGGCCCGCTGGGGCGTCCCCGAGGGCGACTACCTGGTCGTGCCGTTCGTCGGTCCAAGCACGGTGCGCGACATCTGGCGTCTGCCGGTCGACAGCTACTTCTTCGATCCGCTGAGCTACCTGTCGCGTAACCACGACTTCAAGGCCGGCCAGTACTACGCCCCGTCGGTGCTCTATCTCATTACCCTGCGCGCCCGCGCCATCGACGCGGAAAGCTTCCTGGCCTCGGCCTACGATCCCTACGTGTTCCTGCGCGACGCTTACCGCCAGCAGCGCCTGAGCCAGATCTACGACGGCAACCCGCCGGCGGAAGCGATCGAACAGCTGCAGGGCCTCGACCAGGACAAGGACTTCGATCCCGAGAAGCTCCTGGATGAACAGCACAAGTGGGAAAACCAGAACGGGCAGCAGCCCAACTGATGAAAAGGGCCCCTCGGGCCCTTTTTTTTTGCCTGGACCCTTATGGATCGGGCGCGCCCAGCTACGAAAAAGGCCCCGAAGGGCCTGTCTCAGCTCGACATAACCACGACATCACAACAACTCGTCGACGCCCGACACCCGCGCCAGCGCCTGCAGCCCCTCGGGGACACGAGCGACCTTGATGGCCCTGCGCTGGGCCCGCGCATGCGCCAGCAACGCCAGCACCGTGGCCAGCCCGGCGCTGTCGGCGTGCGACAGGCCGCCGAGATCCAGCACTGTCTGCTTGCCGCGGTCCAGCTCGGCGCGGGCCGAGTGGAGGGCGTCGGCGGCCGTGGCGAACGTAAGATCACCGGACACCGCGAGGGTGTCCGGCGCCGGGGTCGTCAGCGAGAACGACGTGTCGCTCACTTGTTCGCGCCGCCCGTGTCCTGCTTCATTTCCTCGATCGCGCCGGCACCCTTCTGCTCCAGGTCGGCGGTCAGCTTGTCGAGACCTTCCTTCTTGATCTCGGCATCCACCTGATTGCGATAGTTGGTGATGTACGAGATGCCTTCGATGACAACGTCGTAGGCCTTCCAGTCGCCGGTGGTCTTGCTCTGGCGGAACACGTAGTTGACCGAGACGGTCTTGCCGTCGTCGAGCACGACCTGGGTCTGGACCAGGGTGCGCGACTTGTTCAGGTCGCCGTTGAACGGCAGCACCTTGACCCGGCCACGCGTGTAGTTGAGCAGGCCCTCGGCGTAACGGTGGGTGATCGAGTTGTAGAACGCCTTGGCGAAACGCTCGCGCTGCTGCGGCGAGGCTTCCTTGGCGTGCTGACCCAGCACCAGGATGGACGCGTAATCGATATCGAAATGCGGCAGGAAGGTGTCGTCGATGACGGCGATCAGCTTTTCCTTATCGTTCTTGAGCTCGGCCTGGTGCCCTTCGATGGCCTTAGCCAGGTCGTCGGAAATGGTCTGGACGACCTGCTGGGGACCCTGCTGCTGGCCGGCCGACGCCGGAGCGGCATCCTGGGCGAGCACGGGGGCGGCCACGACCGTACCGATGGCAAGGGCAATGGCGAGGGAAATCTGACGCAGCATGCGATATCTCCTGAGCCGGCCTTACTTCTTGCCGGCGTTGTCGGGTTGGTTGCCGCCCGGGGCGGAACCGTTCTTGTTGTCGCTCGGCGAACCGTTCACGAGGAACTTGCCGATCAGATCTTCCAGCTGCAGCGCCGACTGCGTGAGCACCAGCTCATCGCCGTCAGCCAGGTATTCCGGCGAGCCGCCGGGCTGGATCGCAACATACTGGCTACCGATCAAACCGCTTGTGAACACCGCGGCGGCCGAGTCGTCAGGTATCTGGGAGTAACGCTTGTCGATCGCAAGGGTCACGGTCGCTTCCGACGAACCGGGCTTGACCACCACCGATTCGACGCTGCCGATCGGCACACCGGCCAGCTTGACCGCGGCACCGGGCTGCAGGCCGCCGATGTTGGTGAAGTTGCCCGTCACGTGGAAGGTGCCACCCAGACGGTCGGGGGCGCTGCCGCCGCCGAAGAACTTGCCGATCATCTCTTCCAGCTGCTGAGCCGGACGGGTGAAGGCGAGCTCACCGCCCGCCTTGACCGGCGTCTTCGACTGGCCGAACTGCAGGCCGACGTACTGGTCGCCGAGCAGGCCGCTGGTGTAGATCGTGGCCACGGAGTCATCGGGAATGTCCTTGTGGCTGTCGTCGATCGACAGGGTCACCTTCGCCTCTTCCTTGCCCGGAACCAGGTCGATCGCGTCGACCGAGCCGACACGCACGCCGGCAACCTTCACCGGGGCGCGGACCTTGAGCTGTCCGACATTGACGAAGCGCGTGGTCACCTCATAGGCGGAACCGCGATGCGAATTGGCCACCGACGTGGTCTGCGTGGCGAGGTAGGCCAGCGCGGCGAAACCGAGCACGATGAACAGGCCGGTGCCGACGGCATAGGAAGGTCTCTGGCTCACGGCACGATCCTCGAATGGGAGATAGGGAAAAGAAGAGTCATGGCGGGTCTCCGGTGCCTCAGATCAGGAACGAGGTGAGGACGAAGTCCAGCGCCAGGATGGCGATGGACGAAGCGACCACCGTGCGCGTCGTCGCGTATGCGACGCCCTCGCTGGTGGGCGGCGTGGTGTAGCCCTGGAACACCGCGATCAGCGAGACCACGATGCCGAAGGCAAACGATTTGAGCAGGACCCCGTCGATGATGTCCTTGTGGACGTCGACCGACGCGGTCATGTTCGACCAGAAGGTGCCGTTGTCGATGCCCAGCCAGGTCACGCCGACCAGATGGCCGCCGAACACACCCATGGCGCAGAACACGACGGCCAGCAGCGGCAGCGCGACCACGCCGGCGAGGAAACGCGGCGCCACCACATAGGCGACCGGATCCACCGCCATCATTTCCATGGCGTCGAGCTGATCGGTCGCGCGCATCAGGCCGATCTCGGCGGTCACCGAGGTGCCGGCGCGACCGGCGAAGAGCAACGCGGTGACGACGGGACCGAGCTCGCGGTAGATCGCGATGGCGACGACCGTACCCGTGGCCGAGGTGCCTCCGAAGATCGACAGCACGTCGTACAGCTGCAGGCCGAGCACCATGCCGACGAACAGACCGCAGGTCATCACGATCGTCAGGCTCATCGCGCCGACGAACCAGATCTGCCGCAGCGTCTCACTGAAGTAGCGGAAGCTGCGCGGCACCGCACCGAGGATATTGATGAGGAACAGGCCACACGCGCCGATCTGCGCGAGGCTGCGGATGACGACATTGTCGTCCCGGGTGGTCATGCCTTGCCTCCGGGGAAACCGAGCGCGGTGGCGTAATCGCCCGCGGGATACTGGAAAGGAACGGGACCGTCGATCTCACCGCCGAAGAACTGCGCCGTCCACGGCGAGCCATCGGTGGCCAGACTGGCGGGATCACCCTGCGCCACGACCTTGCCGTTGGCGATCAGGTAGACGTGGTCGGCCACCTTCTGCACGGCGGCGAGCTCGTGCGCGACGAGCACGCTGGTGATACCGAGCGTCTGGTTGAGCGTGCGAATCAGCAGCAGCACCTGATTCAGCGCGATCGGATCGAGGCCGACGAAGGGCTCGTCGTAGAGGATCAGCGCCGGATCGAACACGATGGCCCGGGCCAGCGCCACGCGACGGGCCATGCCGCCGGATAGCTCCGTCGGCTCGAGCTTCGCCGCACCGCGCAGGCCCACCGCCTCGAGCTTGTTCAGCACGATGTTGCGGATGAGTTCCTCGGGCAGCTTCGTGTGCTGGCGCAGCGGAAAAGCCACGTTCTCGAAGACGTCGAAGTCCGTGAGCAGCGCGGAATTCTGGAATAGATAACCGATGCGTTCGCGCAGCTCGAACAGCTTCTCGCGCGACAACGAGGGAACGTTGTTGCCATCGACCTCGACCGTACCGGCATCGCCACGCATCTGCCCGGTGATGTGTTTGAGCAGGGTGGTCTTGCCGGTACCGCTGGGCCCCATGATGGCGGTGACCTTGCCACGCGGAATATCGAGATCCAGGGAATCGAAAATCGTCTTACCGTTGAGTACGGTCGTCAGTCCGCGAATGCGGACGATGGCGTCGTCGGTCATGGGGCCAGCAGCTCCTCGATCAGCGTTTCGTGGCGGCGCGCCGACATGGGCGTGCGCTGGCGGACGGCGCGGACGATCGCCTGAAGGTCCGCCAGGGCGTCCTCGAAGCGATCGTTGACGATGATGTAGTCGAACTCGTGCGCATGAGCGATCTCCTCGCGCGAGTTGAACAGGCGGCGTTCAATCACCTCGGGCGCGTCCGAACCTCGACCGCGCAGGCGGCGTTCGAGTTCCGTGCGGGACGGAGGAAGGATGAAAACTGACACGCAATCGGGCTTGCCCTTACGCACCTGACGCGCGCCCTGCCAATCGATCTCGAGCAGGACGTCAGAGCCGACCTTCAGCTTCTCCTCGACCACGGTGCGCGAGGTGCCGTAGAGGTTGCCATGGACTTCGGCGTGCTCGAGGAAGATGCCCTCGGCGATCTCGTTCTCGAAGTCCGGACGCTCCACGAAGAAATAATGGCGGCCGTACTGCTCACCCACGCGCGGCGGACGCGTCGTGTGCGAAATCGACAGGGAGATATCCGGCTCGCGCTCGAGCAGCGCGTTGACCAGCGTGGATTTACCCGCACCCGAAGGCGCGGCCACCACGAACAGGGTGCCTTCGATCATCCGCGGGCTTCTCGTAGGGGGTTCATGGACATTCCCTGCCGGGCAAAACGCAATTGTAGCGAAATTCTGCACGTACCCGGCTTTCGCGGGCACTTCAGCCCCCGTACCGGCTCGGCGAGATACCGACCACGCGCTTGAACGCGTGGCTGAAAGCGCTTTCGGAGGCGTAGCCCAGATCGCGTGCCAGCGCCGCGACCGGCACGCCGCCACGACGTAGCGCGTGCTCAGCCAGACGCATCCGCCAGCGGGTGAGGTAAGCGAGCGGCGCCACCCCCGCTACGGCCTTGAACTGCGTCGCGAAGACGGTTCGGGACATGGCGGCGGCCCGGGCCAGCTGGTCGAGGCGCCAGGCGCGGCCCGGCTCGCCGTGCATCATCTTCAACACAGGCCCAAGGCGAGGATCCGCGGCGGCGCGCAGCCAGCCCGCGGGCAATTCGCCGCCCTTGTCCAGATGAGAACGCAACACGTGGACGAACAGCAGATAGGCCAGCTGCGTCGTTACCATCCCTGAGCCCGGGCGGTCTACGTCGCATTCCTCGACCAGACGATCGAGCACCCAGCGCATGACCTGGGCCTCATCGGATTCGCCGCGGACGTGGATCAGGGGCGGGAACGCCTCGTTGAGCATAGACGCGTAAGCGGGATTGATCCGCACATGGCCACCGAGATGCAGAGTCACGTCCTGGCCGTCCTCGCGGGGACTCCCGCCCAGCGCCCGGATCTCAGGGCGCGTCATGCCGGCGAAGAGGGATGACGCCTCGATCGGCGGCTGATCCGGATCGCTGGCCATGATGAAGCCTCGTGCCGCCGTCAGGAGGACGACATCGCCCTCCTCCATCCGCAGCGCGGCCTCTTCGCCATCCATGCGCAGCCAGCAGGCGCCGTGGACGGCGGCGAAGAACTTGATGCGGTCCGGCGGTGGAAAACGGACCGCCCACGCGCCGCTGGCGGAGAATCCGCCCGACATCACGGATTCGACGTCGGCCAACCGAAGGACCTGGGAAATGGGATCGTCGTTCATTCCCGAACGATTGAGCATGCATGAGGGATTTTCAAGCATTCATCGTTCGACTTCGTACCCCTATCTTTGCTGGGAGACCCCACAGGATCCCATCCTATGTCGACCCCGCAGAGCCCCATAGCTACTGGATTTACCGCCGCCTCCACCGCCGACGACGTGCTGGCCGGCATCGACCTCGCCGGCAAGACCGCCATCGTCACCGGCGGCTACTCCGGCATAGGCACCGAGACCAGCCGGGCCCTCCGTGCCGCCGGCGCCCGCGTTATCGTCCCCGCACGGGACCTCGCCAAAGCACGAAAGGCACTGGACGGCCTGGACATCGTCATCGAACCCATGGACCTGGCCGATCCGGCGTCCATCGACGCTTTCGCCGCTCGCTTCGTCGCACGAGGCGAACCGCTGCATATCCTCATCGACAGCGCCGGCGTCATGGCCTGTCCACTGGAAAGGGATACGCGTGGCTACGAACGCCAGTTCGCGACCAATCACCTCGGTCATTTCCAGCTCGCCATGCGGCTATGGCCCGCACTCGCAGCGGCAGGCGGTGCGCGCGTGGTGTCACTGTCGTCTCGCGGCCATCGACTCGCGGGCATCGATCTCGACGACCCGCACTTCGAGCGCCGCGCGTACGATCCGTGGATCGCCTACGGTCAGTCAAAGACCGCCAACGCACTATTTGCGGTTGCACTCGACGCCCGTGGTAAAGCACATGGCGTCCGCGCCTTCTCGGTGCATCCGGGGGCAATCGTCACCGATCTTGCGCGCTACATGAGCGAAGACGATCTCCGCGCCCGTGGCGCCATCGACGAGGAAGGCCGGCCGGTCGTGGACCTTGCGCGTGGCATGAAAAATGTGGCGCAGGGCGCGGCGACCAGCGTGTGGTGCGCGACGAGTCCGCAACTCGACGGCATGGGTGGCGTCTACTGCGAGGACGTCAATGTGTCGCCCGTCATGCCGCCCGTCGATGACGAACTCGCCCTGGGCTTCCAGGCGGTTGGCGTGCGTCCCTGGGCGGTCGATGTTGAAGCCGCCGAACGACTGTGGACACTCAGCGAAACGCAGACGAACGTGAGATTTCCCGCGTACTGACAGGGCATTCAGTTGCGCCGGTGAAAGTATCCGGCGCAACTGTCAATTGCAGTTCGACACCGTGTATGTGCACGAGAGGGACGACGTGAGCCGCCATAACTGGTCGCCCGGTTATTACGTACGCAACGACGAGACCCTCTCGCACTACGCGCATTACCTCGATGAGATCGCCACCGGCATTCCCGAGCGCTTGTAAACCACCCCGCCCTTCATGACGAACGCCACGTTCGCCAGCGCGCCGATATCCGTCGTCGGGTCACCTTGTACCGCGATGATGTCGGCGTCCAGACCGGGCTTGAGCTGACCGATGCGATCCTGCTGACGCAGCACGTTCGCGTCGATAGCGGTGGCGGCCAGCAATGCCTTCGCAGGTGACATACCGTCGCGCACCATCCAATCCAGTTCCTTGTAGTTCTGCCCATGGGTGAAGACACCCACGTCGCTGCCGTTACCTATCGTCACACCCGCATCCATCGCCAGCTTGAATGCCCTCGCCGCCCTCTGCATCGATTCCGTCGGCGGGCGGCCCGGCTTCCAGCCACCGAAATATTCCGACGTCGCGGCGCTGGCCTCGAGCGTCGGCATGAAGGCGACACCGTGCTTCTTCATCAGCGCGAAGACTTCGGGCGTGCCTTCGTAGCCGTGCTCGATCGTGTCGACGCCCGCCATGACGGAACGACGCATGCCTTCGGCTGTGGTCGAGTGGACGGCAACGGGCAGGCCCATGGCGTGAGCGGCATCCACGGCGGCCTTCAGCTCTTCTTCGGTGAACGTCGGCATCGAGCCCTTCGCCTTGCCGCAGTGATAGTCCGCGTAGAGCTTGATCCAGTCCGCTCCGTGGGCGGCCTGGTCGCGCACGGCATCGAGCATCTGCGCCGTGCCGCTGACCGGAATCGCGCCCTGCGGCAGGTCCATGTCGTCGCGGAAGCCCAGCGGGCCCGGGCCGTAGCAGTGCGCGGCGATCGTGGCTCGCGTGGCCACATACAGATGGGGGCCCGGGATAACGCCCTTATCGATCGCGTGCTGCACGTCGACATCGGCGTAGCCGGCGCCTTCGGTGCCGAGGTCTCGTAGCGCCGTGAAGCCGGCCATCAAGGTGTCGCGCGCGTGCTGCACAGCTTCGATCGTGCGGAAGGGCAAGGTTTCCTTGAGTACCTGGTCGTTCCAGGAGGTCTCGTTGTACGGGTGCAGGAAGATGTGCGAATGCGCGTCGATGAGTCCAGGCAAGAGCGTCGTCCCGGGCAGATCGATGGTCTGTGTGCCGGCGGGAACGGTGACGTCGCTGGGCGCGCCCACCGCCAGGATGCGCTCGCCCTGCACCAGCACGACCCAACCCGAATGAGTCTTCTCGCTGCGGGCGTCAAAGACGCGGTCAGCCTTGAGCAGCCACGTTGATTGCGGGGCGGCTTGCGCTGACGCTATTTCCTGCGCCACCGCACTGGTGGCGAGCAGCAAACCGATCACACACGCGAGCCCTGCTCGCAACCCCACAGACCGTGCCATAGATATCCCCATGTGAATCGGTTACTCGCCAGGATGATAGGTGCGCTCGATGTGGCCTTGCAGATCCTCGGGCCAGAAATACACCTTACGCAGGTTGCCCGTGGTGTAACGCTCGGCCTCGTCATTGAAGTGCTTCGACCCAGGATCACCGCTCTCACCGCCCGCCGTGATCGCGCGGGCGCTCACTTTGTCACCGAACTCGACCACGGCGACAAAGCTATTGCCGCTGGTTCCGTAATAGCGTTTCGCACCCGGCCAGCGATGCGCGCCGAAGGAGGCGAGAGATCCCCAGCGCGACGAGGTGAATGGCACCGGGATGCTCGGTTTGCCGTCGTCGAAGTCCTGCTTGATCGCGCCGTCAACGCGCTGATAGCGGTTGATCTCGCCCCAGGGTACGCCCCAGCTACCGAAGTCCTTCTGCAGACGATCGACCGCTTCGGACAGCGCGGCGAGCCTCACGTCGGGCCCCGCCTTTTCCGCCATCCTGTCGTAAACGCTGAGCCCCTCTTCGGAGTCCAGTTTGCTCGCCTTGTCCCAGAGGATGTCGCCCCAGAACACCGCCAGTGACGTCGGCATCGACGTGACGCCCCAGCGATAGTCCCAGCTACGCAGGAGGCCGATCGGCCCGGCCAGGGCCTTCTTACGCGGATCGCTCGACGGCAATGCGTCATAATCGGCGATAAGGATCGGCAGCTGCCGGGCGAACGCCGTGAGATACGGGTCGAACGCCGCGTCGATCAACGACGCCTGGGTGAAATCGTGACGTCCCGTCAGCACGCGCGTCGCATGCAGGCCACGCGGATTCTCGCCAACCGCGTCCATGTAGCGCGGAAAGTCGGCCTGCTTCGGACTGTCGGGGCCCGCTGCTGAATACGGCCAGTCGTTGGTGTTGAAGATCCAGCCCGTCGGCGGGTCGAGCAGATGTGGCGCCTTGTCGAGCGGCAACAGGCTCTTCCAGTCCGTCGCCGGATCGCTGCCGTCGACCGGCTTCGAATAATCGAAGCGGTTGTCACGGTTCGGGATGAACTGCGGATGCAGGTACGCGATGTGGCCCTTATCGTCTGCGTAGATCGTGTTGTTCGACGAATTGGCCTTGAAGTCCGCGACTTTCATATACGCGGCGTAATCGTTGGCCTTGGTGCGAAGCCAACTCTGCTGCAGCGCTTCGAGCGGCTTGTTCATCAGCGCAAGCGCAATCCACTTATCGCCCTCGGCACGCACGATGGGGCCGTGGTGCGTGGCGTACACCGTGAAGGTACGCGCGGCGCGCGAGCCATCCGCCATGCGATACGGCACGACGACGTCGCGCGACGTGACCGGACGAAGCTCACTACCGTAGCGGTAGAAGGGCTTGCCGTCCCTTTGCACGATGGTCTCGGCGAATTCATCCACCACGTCGGCACCGGTCGACGTATGCATCCAGCCGATGTGCTTGTTAAAGCCCTGATAGATGAAGAACTGCCCCCAGGTCACCGCGCCATAGGCGTCGAGACCCTCGTCGCTGGACATCTGCAACTCGGAGCGGAAGAAAAACGAGGTATGCGGATTGATCAGCAGCAAGGCATGTCCGTTCGCCGTCAGTTTCGGCGCGATGGCGATGCCATTGGAGCCCGTGGGCTCCCACCAGCTGGAGGGTGGGGTGAACTGTGCCAGGGCGCCTTCCGGGTCGTTGCCATAGAAGGCCTGCAAGCCCTTCGTCGACGCACGCTCGATGTCGCCGCCGATGCTGCCTTCGCTGAAGCTCAGCGCCATCCAGGGTTCGAAATGCGTGATGACCCGCGGATGCACGTCCGGATGGGTGGCCAGGTAGTCGTTCAGTCCGTCCGCCCAGGCATTCATCAGCGACTTGAGCCAGTCGGGGCTGCGCGCATAGAGCGCGTTGAGATCGTTCGGGTCGACGAAGAGCTTCTGGCGCAGGTCCTGCCACAGGGCCGACTCTCCTTCCGCTTCGGCCAGTCGACCGAGCGAGACGAGATAGTTGGTCTCGACGCGGTTGAAGTCGTCCTCGGCCTGGGCATACGCCATGCCGAAAACGGCATCGGCATCGGTCTTGCCATGCACATGGGCGATGCCCCAGTCATCGCGCTGGATGGTGACCGCGCCCGCCTCGTGTTTCCAGCGAACCGCATGGTCGGCGGCCTGGACGGACGATACGGCCGTCAGCGCCAGAAGCAGGGGCAGACACAACGAGAGGCGACGTACGGACATGCATTCCCCTTGGCAACCATAAGAATATCTAATCAACATGATAACGGGATAGTCATTCCCATTATGGCGATGCGCTACTAGCTTCACACGGATATAAATCGAGGAAGCGCGCCATGTCGACCTATCCACGCAGTTTTTCCCATATCGGCCTCTCCGTCACCGATCTGGACGCCGCCGTCACCTTCTATACCGAGGTCATGGGCTGGTACCTCATCATGCCGCCGACCACGATCGATGAAGACGACAGCGCCATCGGCGTGATGTGCACCGACGTATTCGGCGTCGGCTGGGGTTCGTTCCGCATCGCGCATATGTCCACGGGCGACCGCGTGGGCGTGGAGATCTTTCAGTTCCGTAACGCGCAGCGCCCGGACAACAACTTCGAATACTGGAAGACCAGCGTCTTTCATTTCTGCGTACAGGATCCTGACGTCGAGGGTCTGGCGGCGAAGATCGTCGCCGCGGGCGGCAAGCAGCGCATGCCCGTGCGCGAATATTTTCCCGGCGAGAAGCCCTATCGCATGGTCTACATGGAAGACCCGTTCGGCAACATCCTCGAGATCTACAGCCACAGCTATGAGCTGACCTATTCCGCGGGTGCGTACGGCAAGGCAGCGGATGCATGAGCACGACGACGCTCTTCGACGCCTATGACCTCTCGGGCGTACCGCTGAAGAACCGCGCGGTCATGGCACCCATGACGCGTGCGCGCGCCCCGGGCTATGTGCCCACGGACGATACCGTGCGTTATTACCGCCAGCGCTCGGGAGCCGGCCTGATCGTCACCGAAGGCACGCCGATCTCGAGGGAAGGCAATGGCTTCGTCGACTGCCCGGGCCTGTGGAACGACGAGCAGGTGACGGCCTGGCGCAAGGTGACCGACGCGGTGCACGATCCCGGGGGCGTCATCTTCACGCAGATCTGGCACGTCGGACGCATGTCGCACACCTCGCTCCAGGAAAACGGTGCGGCACCGGTAAGTTCCACTAACCGTCCGGCCGCCGGTTGTTCGGCGTTCGGTTATGACGCGGACGGCAACCCGGCTTTCGTTGCCGCCAGTACGCCGCGCGCGCTTGGCACCGACGAAGTGCCGCGCGTGGTCGCCGATTTCGCGCGCGCGGCGACCAACGCCGTCGCCGCCGGCTTCGACGGCGTGGAAATCCACGGCGCCAACGGCTACCTCGTCGAGCAGTTCATCAACGGCGCCGTCAACGACCGCACCGATGCCTATGGCGGCGACACGGTCGAACACCGCGCACGCTTCGCACTCGATGTCGTGGATGCGTGCATCGCCGCCATCGGCGCCGCGAAGGTGGGCATTCGACTGTCGCCGTTCGGACGCCTGCATGACCTGGGCGACTTCGAAGGTGAAGAGGAGACCTTCCTCTATCTGGCACGTGAACTGGGCAAGCGCAACATCGCGTACGTCCACATCATGGATCAGGCCAGCCGTGGCGCACCCGCCATGCCGACTGGGTTCCTCGCGAGATTCCGGGCCGCCTATGGTGGAACGTTGATCCTTGCAGGCGGCCTCGACCTCGCGAAGGCCAACGCGATGATCGCGGGCGGGCTGATCGATCTGGCCGCCTTCGGCGCGCCGTATATCGCCAATCCCGACCTCGTCGATCGTTATCGTCATGGCTGGCCGGTGGCCAAGGCGGACCAGGCGACGTACTACGGCGGCGATGCGCGGGGTTATACGGACTACCCGTTCTACGGGGCCACAAACGCGGTCTAACGCACGAAGTAACCCGTGGCGGCCGGTAGAGCCGGTGGGAGCCAACCCTGTTACCGTGAGGCGTGGCTCAGTCGTTCGCGAGCGAGTGCCACGCCTTCGCGACTGAGATCACAATCGCGCATCCGTTGAATGATTCTGACGGAGGCATCGGCACTATCGAGGAAGACAAACCATTCCTGAAGCATGCTGTATAGCCCTTCGTCGACCCGAGCCAACATCGCACGCCACTCATCCCCAGGTCCAGCGCACAGCGCAAGAGTTTGGCTAAGTTGATCGAGGGAGTCCGCTAGCCCCGTTGCCATCATTCCCGGCGCTGCCTCCTCCTCAAGCTGAAAGCTCATCGAGCTTCTGTCAAAGCCCGTCACCATGAGCAGGGCGCTGTCTCGCATAGCACTACGGTCGCCTGCGCACTGGGCAAGCAATACCTGCTGGAAGAGCTCAAGAGCCTTACTCGCGAAGAGAATATCCACGCCTCTGGATCCGACAAGCGGACGGCCGCCGAAGAAAATTGTCGCGGTAGCGGTCTCACTTTTTTCGTTGAGCGCCGCTTCGAGGTCCGCCTCGATCGCCTCTATCCTGCATTTGTATTGCAAGATGGCTAGCGGGTCACGATAGGCGCGAGCAGACCGAAGCATGTCGCGTGCCGCTCCAAGGTCGGCGCGTAGCCACTCTATGTTTGAGAAGTTACTCACTATTTAATCCTTTCGTTGCTAAGGCGAGCTCACCAGAATCGACAAGATCGACCTGAAGCATGCCCTTCCATCGATTGCTTTCACGACGGTGTGAGAACAGTCCGTGCCAATAGGTTATCTGGCGCATGAGCCACAATGATCGTGAATCGAGGTCGATGCAATAGGCATCACATCGGAACATCAGCTTGGTCCGATGCGCCGCGAACAGGTCGCCGCGCTCATCCATCGCCGTCCACCAGGCTTCGTCTCGCCGGAGATGGCGCGGGCGACGCGCGAACGTGACGACATCGATGTCGCGCGGACAACGATTTTCGGTTCGCTCGACGTCTTCGACGAAGCTGCCGTCGAGCCACTGGAAACCGTCGACGATGCCGAAGCCTCGGAGGGCTTCGCGATAGCGCAAAAGGCCGTCGAATAGCTCTTTTCGGGCAGGAGACGTAGCCAGTCGCTCGTGAACTTCACGGAGGCTCACCGGATACGGAGAGCGCCCATCTATCGCCTGGGCGCTGCCTGTATAGGGCGGAAGGACGCCCGAGAAATCGAATGCCGGAATCATGGCCCCGCCGTCCGTGAAGTGATCGGCTGAGCATGCGTGTGAGTAAAGTTCTGAACGACCAGCGTCGGCCGATGCTGTGAGTAGGCTTTGCCCAGACCGGCGGCCCAGCTTGCTGCGCGGACAGCGCTGGTTTGCCCGATTCGCAGGTGTTTGCACGCCGACGCAGCGGTAAATTGTCGCTTTGGCACGGCAGAATGTAGCACCTCCAGCAGCTTCAGCACCTCTGCTACCTCGACCTCGGCAAGTTGACGACGTGGGCGTCGGGCTCGATGCACATCACGCTCGGCGATCGACCGGGGCCATGCTGCCGCTGGAATTGGACATCCACTTCATCGCACCCGGTCGGCCCGAGGCGGATGAACTTAAGCTCAGCGGCTATCTGGATACGTCGCGGGTGGCGCGCGAAGGACAAGCGGGACGCGTGAGCGGCCGATCCGGGTTCTACGCGATCGGGTCTCAGAAGGTTTTCCACGAGCCAGGAGACACACGCCGCGGGCTGACCATGGCGGCCGAGTGGATGTGGGCCGACCGCCATAGCGCCCGGATCACCCGCTGGTATTCGCTCGATGCGATGTATCGGGGCCCCTTCCCCGGCCTGCCGGCACGAGCCGGATGCGGTGGCTATCGGCGCGCAGCTGATGGCGACCTTCTGAGCGCCGATTGCTTCATGCCTGATGCGCCAGCGCGTAGTCGAAGGCCGCACGCACCGCCGCCACCTGGGCATCGTTGCACTGCTGAGGCGTCGCGCGCGGGCTGTCCGGATAGACCTCGGTGGTCGTGACATAGCGGGCGTTGGTGATGCCTGCGCAGAGCCCGAGTTTTTTGACGTCGTATTCGATCACGCCCGGTGCGACGACCGGCGAGCCGATGATTTCGCCCTGCGCATCGGCGGGTGCGATATGGGTGACCTTGGCGACCGCCTCGATGATGGCGTTCTGGAACGCCGGCTGCGGGTTGCCTGAATCGTCGACGAGGTAGAACCCGTCGGGGATCTCACCCGGCTCGTAATCGACGCCATCGCGCGCGGCCAGTGCCGGGCGGAATTCCGACTCGTCGGAGTCGGTGGTCTCGTGCAGATCGATGTGCACCAGCACGGCATCGACGAGCGGCGCCAGCAGTTCGACCAGCGCGGCCGACTCCGCCGCCGGGCTGTCGACGACGAAGTTGCGGTTGGGGTCGATCGCTTCCGGGTTCCAGCGCAGGATGCGCTCATAGGCCCACGGGCTCACGCAAGGCACGACCAGAAGGTTGGCATGACCGGCGTAATCGTCGCCATGCTCACGCACGAACTGCAGCGCGCCTTCGACGCCACTGGTCTCGTATCCGTGTACGCCACCGGTGACGAGCAAAACGGGAAGCTGGTCGTTCCAGCCACGGCTACGGATCGCCAGCAGCGGGTATTCGCCTTCCGCATACATGAGGCGGCCGTATTCGCTCACATCGAAACGTTCGCGCAGCGGCTCAATGGCACGCAGGACGTCGTCCGCATAGGTGCGCGTCTTCACCTGACGCGCGCGCCAGGCGGCAACGTCACATGCGTTCCAGGGCTGACCGGGCGTGCCGACGGGGTATGCAGGGGTATTCATGGTGGGGTGGCTCATTCGATGTTCTGCACCTGCTCACGCATCTGCTCGATCAACACCTTGAGCTCGACGGCGGCGTTCGTCGTACGCGAATCGACCGATTTCGACCCGAGCGTATTCGCTTCGCGGTTGAATTCCTGCATGAGGAAGTCGAGACGACGGCCGACCGGCTCCTTCAGCGCCAGCACGCGACGTGCCTCGGCGATATGGGTGGTCAGGCGATCCAGCTCTTCGTCCACGTCGACGCGGGTGATCTGCAGCACCAGTTCCTGCTCCAGACGGCCCGGCTCCACCGGCTGCCGGATGTCGGCAAGCCGCCCCTCGAGGCGGGCACGCAAGGCCGCCTGAATTTCGGGCAGCCAGACGCGGACGTCGGCCACGATCTTTTCGATGCCGTCCAGACGTTCTTTCAGCATCTCGCCCAGCTTCTGGCCTTCACGGGCGCGGGTGTCGTTGAGGGCAACCAGGGCTCGCTCGAGCACGTCCAGCAGGGCGACCTGCAGGGCATCGGCGTCGGTTTCCGGCTGCTGGAGCACGCCCGGGAAGCGGAGCAGTTCCGTGAACTCGATGGTCATCCGCGGGAAGCGCTGCTCGAAGTCCAGCGCCAGCTCGGACAGGCGCGCCAGCACCGCGCCGTTGACCTGCGGGCCTTCCGCCGCACCGGCCTCGGCGCGCAGGCGCACCGTGATATCGACCTTGCCACGGGACAGCCGGGCGCCGATCCGCTCGCGCAGGGCGCTCTCGAAGCCGCGCATGTCCTCGGGCAGCCGGGGGCTGATCTCGAGGTACCGGTGGTTCACGGTACGCAGCTCGCAGGTGAGCGTGCCGGACGGGCCGGCGCGCTCGGCGGAGGCGTAAGCGGTCATGCTGCGGATCATCGAAGGCTCGCTTGCGCTGGAGGAAAGGGCGCAATGGTAAACTGACCCACCGCCCGCGCCCAAATCAGGCCCTCCATGACTTTCTCCCGCCCGAGCGGACGCGCAGCCGACCAGCTGCGCCCCGTCACCATCGAACGCCACTACACCCGCCACGCCGAGGGCTCCGTCCTCGTGTCCTTTGGCGACACCAAGGTGCTGTGCACCGCGTCGATCGAAGAGCGCGTCCCACCCTGGCTGCGCGGCAAGGGCGAGGGCTGGGTCACCGCCGAGTACGGCATGCTGCCCCGCGCCACCACCGACCGCACGCAGCGCGAAGCCGCGCGCGGTGGCCAGGGCGGCCGCACCATGGAAATCCAGCGCCTGATCGGCCGCTCCCTGCGCGCCTGCGTCGACCGCGCCGCCCTCGGCGAACGCGTCATCACGCTGGACTGCGACGTGATCCAGGCCGACGGCGGCACGCGCACGGCCGCCATTACGGGTGCCTACGTAGCCCTGGTCGATGCGGTCGCGACACTGACGAAGCGCAATGCGATCAAGCGCAACCCGATTCTCGGCGCCATCGCCGCCGTGTCGGTAGGCGTTTACAACGGCGTGCCGGTGCTGGATCTCGACTACCCCGAAGACTCCAACTGCGATACCGACATGAACGTCGTCATGAACGACGGTGGCGGCTTTATCGAGGTGCAGGGTACGGCCGAGGGCCACGCGTTCCGCCGTGACGAGATGAACGCGCTGCTCGACCTGGCCGCCAAGGGCATCGACGAACTGGTGGCCGCGCAGCGCGCCGCACTGGAGACGGCCCCATGACCGAGGTCCGTGCCGCCACGGCCGCCGATCTCGACGCCATCGTCGCCATCCACCGCGCCGCCTTCGGGCGCGACGCGGAGGCGACACTGGTGCGCAAGCTGGTCGACGCCGGCCGCGCCACGGTGTCACTGGTCGCCGTCGATGACGAGGACACGGTGATCGGTCACGTGCTGCTGTCGCCGGTCTCGATCGAAGAAGGCGACGACGGGAAGTCGCTGGGCCTGGCCCCCGTCGCCGTGCACCCCGACCACCAGCGCCAGGGCATCGGCCATGCGCTGATCGAGGAAGGCATCGGCGCGTGCTTCGTGCAGGACGCGCGAGCGATATTCGTGCTGGGCTCGCCCGCGTATTACACGACGTTCGGCTTCGGCAAGGCGTCCGCGCATGGTCTGCACGATGCGTCCGAGGGCGGCAACGCGTTTCAGGTGCTGCCGCTGACGATCGAGGGACTGACCGGCTATCGCGGACGCGTGGACTACGCTCCCGAGTTCACGGCCGGAGACCTCTGACCCATGCGTTTCGTACTTGCATCCGGTAATGCCGGCAAGGTCGTGGAACTGGAACAGCTGCTCGCCGGCAGCGGTGTCGAACTGGTCGCGCAGACCAGCCTCGGTGTCAGCGACGCGGACGAGACCGGCCTGACCTTCGTCGAGAATGCGCTGATCAAGGCGCGCCACGCGGCGCGTATCACCGGACTGCCCGCGCTGGCCGACGATTCGGGCATCTGCGTCGACGCGCTGGACGGTGCCCCGGGCCTGTACGCCGCACGCTATGCCGGCACGCACGGCGACAGCGCCGCCAACAACGCGAAGCTGCTGCGCGAGCTCGACGGCGTGCCGTCCGACAAGCGCACGGCGTATTTCATCGCCGTGCTGGTGGTGCTGCGTCATGCGGACGACCCCGCGCCGCTGATCGCCGAAGGCCGCTGGTATGGGCGCATTCTCGAGGCGCCACGCGGTGAGGGCGGTTTCGGCTACGACCCGCTGTTCCTGCCCGACGGCTACGACGTCAGTGCGGCGGAACTCGATGTCGCCCTGAAGAATCGCCTCAGCCATCGCGGCCAGGCGCTGGACGTGCTGAAGGCGCGCTTCGCCGAGCTCGCATGACGCTGATCCCGCCGCCGCTGTCGCTTTACGTCCACATGCCGTGGTGCGTGCGCAAATGCCCGTACTGCGATTTCAACTCGCACGGCGTGCGCGGCACACCCGAATACGCGACGTATGTCGACGTGCTGCTGGCCGATCTCGACGCGGATCTGCGTGACATGGGCGAGGCGCTGCACGGCCGGTCGATCGGCACGGTGTTCTTCGGCGGCGGCACCCCCAGCCTGTTCTCACCCGAACTGGTTGGCCGGTTTCTCGACGGCGCCAAAGAACGCTTCGCGTTCGCGCACGACGCCGAGGTCACGCTGGAAACCAACCCGGGCACCGTCGAGCACGGCCGCTTCGACGGCTACCTCGCCGCGGGCGTGAACCGCATTTCCTTCGGCGTGCAGAGTTTCGACAACACCAAGCTGCACCGTCTGGGTCGCATCCACTCCGCGAGCGAGGCCGCCAACGCGGTGCGCAGCGCGCAGGACGCCGGACTGGACAATATCAACATCGACCTGATGTATGCCCTGCCCGAGCAGGACCTGGCGGGCGCGCTTGACGATGTCGACAAGGCCATCGCGCTGGCACCGACGCATATTTCGCATTATCAGCTGACGCTGGAGCCGAATACGGCGTTCGCCGCCAACCCGCCGCCGCTGCCCGATGACGATGCCGCCTGGGCGATCCAGGAAGCCTGCGAGGTTCGCCTCGCGGAGGGCGGCTACGGACAGTACGAAGTGTCGGCTTATGCGCAGGCTGGCCGCCGTTGCGCGCATAACCTGAACTACTGGCGCTTCGGCGACTACCTCGGCATCGGTGCCGGGGCACACGGCAAGATCAGCGACGCCAGCGGCGTGCGCCGTCGCTGGAAAACCCGCCTGCCTGCGGCCTATCTCGCGTCCGCAGGTCAGCCGGCGCGTATCGGTGGCGACGGCTACGTCGGTGCGGACGACCTGCCCTTCGAATACATGTTGAATGCGTTGCGCCTGATCGATGGCGTGCCCATGGCCGATTTCACGCAACGGACCGGGCTGCCGCCGGAGACGATCGCGCAGGGTCTTGCGCTCTGCCTCCGGCGCGGCTGGCTGGTGGACGACCCGTCGGTCCTGCGCACCACCGCGCTCGGCCAGCGCTTTCTCAACGATGTGATCGAAGCGTTCATGGCGTAACGGTTAGCGCCCGCCTACTCCATAAGTGGTAAGCCGTAAGCCCGCCATGGTTTCGCTGGCGTCGCACCCGCCCGCACACCTAAACTTCCTGCGAAGGTCGGGGAGGACCTTAAGTCATGACACCAGGCACGCCGCCGTACGGCCGGACGGGACCGCATCCCGTCGCCCTGTCGCCGCGCGCCGAGCGCGAAGCGCAGCAGGGTCTGTCGCTTTGCCTGACGTGGCTGGACATGCCCTTGCGGGAGTCGCTGCGCGATTTCGACCGGCGCCTGTTCGCGTCCGCCGAGAGCAGCCGCAACCATCTCGAGCAACAAGCGTGCTTCGAGAGCCGCACCATCGTCGAACGCGATGGCCCGGCGTTCCGTAACCGTTTCGCGGCCTGCCTGTCGGAGCGCTTCCGCCATCTGGGCGAGAGCGCGGAGCACAAACCGTCTCTGGCCGGTCAGCTGACCACGGGGCTCAGCCTCGTCGATCCCGAAGAGCAGGAAATCGAGGACGCACTGGCCAGCATGGCTGCCCGCGGTGAAGCGCGCAGCGCCAGCAGCCTGTTCGAACTGGGTTACCGCCTCGCGGTGCTGGCGGGAACCCCGCCACTGGAAGGCGAGGCGCTGCCCGCCGGGCCGCGCGCACTGGCCGCCGCACTGAACGCCGCGGTCAAGCCGATGCCGTTGACCACCGCCCATCGCCTGCTGCTGTTCCACGCGGTGGACGCACGCGTGCTGGCGCAGAGCGAATCGTTCTACGGAGCCCTCAACGAGCACTACCGTACACGCGGCATCCTGCCCGGATTCCGTGTCTACCCCAACGTGCGCGTCGCATCCACGCCGGCGACCGAGCGCCGGTCGAAACCCGGCGAGCCCGCGGCGGCAACCGCGACGACGCACGATGCATCCGCCGCGCCCACGGCGACCGCCGAGGGCCACATCGGAGTGCTCGAAAGTCTGCGCAACCTGCTGACCACGCGCGTGCAGACGGGACGTGGCGCCGGTTTCGCTCCAGGCCGTCTGGCCTCCGACGACGAACTGCAGACCGCGCTGCTCGCCCTGCAAGGTCACGTGAGTGACGTCACCGACGCGGCGCAGCGGGAAATCCGTAGCGCCCAGGCCTTGCGCGACGAACTGCTCACCCAGCTCAACCGCAGCCGGCCGGCCGGCTCCCCGCTTGCCGAGCTGTCGCAGGAACAGGGCGACACGGTGGAACTCACCGCCCTCCTCTTCCAGAACCTGGGCCAGCAGGTCGCCGTCGCCAGTCCGGCGCGCGCCGTCCTGGGTGGACTGCAGTGGCCCATGCTGCGTGCCGCCGTCAACGATCGCGGCTTCTTCGACCAGCCCGAACATCCGGCGCGCCAGCTGCTCGACACGGTGAGCGAGGCCGCACACCACTGGCTCGATCCGACGGAAGGCGAGCCGGATGCGGCACTGGTCGACCGCCTCGAGCGACTCGTCGTGGAAGCCAGCCACGCGCAGGTAATCGACCCCGCGTGGCGCGCGGACATCGAGCAGCAGATCGCCATGCTGGCACGCAAGGCGCATGTCGCCGAGCGCCGGCAGATCGAAGCGATGGAAGGTCGCGACCGTCTCGAGCGGGCGCGCCAGCGCGCCACCGAGATCATGGGTGAGCGCATGACCGGCGACGCGCCGCCACGCGGTGTCCTGCGCATCCTGCTGGAACGCACCTGGGCCGACGTACTCGCGCTGCACATCCTGCGTGGTGGCGAGAACGGTGAAGCCTTTCTTCACTGCCTCGGTGTCACCGATCAGTTGCTCGGACGCCGACCGATCGCCGATGTGCAGAAGCTGCGCGTCGAAGTCGAACGGGGACTGGAACATCTGGGCATGCATCCCGCGGAAGCGCGGCAGGTCGCTGGCGGACTGTTCGAGCCGTCGGGACGCGAAGCGACCGATGCCGATCTCACGCCGACCGACGTGGCCGTACGCCTGAAGCAGCGGCCGCGCCTTGGCGAAGGCACGGCGCACGGCGAACCGGTCCCCGCCGTCGAGCCGACGCCCATGGACGGCGCCGCGCGGCGCGTCTACGACGGTTTCGCCACGCTTCGCTTCGGTACCTGGTTCGAATTCACCCAGCCGGACGGCAGCCAGACCCGCCGCAAACTGGCGTGGTTCTCGCCAGCCACCGGCCGCTGCCTGTTCGTGAACCAGCGCGGCGGCCGTACCGACGATATCGACCTTACCCGCCTGGCCCGCCTCGTCGCCACGAACGAAGCGCGTGAGTGGAGGGAGCAACGTGTGTCGCTGATCGATCGGGCCTGGCAGGCCATAGCGCGCAACCTGCGCCGCGACAGTGACGACACCCGGCGCAAGGCGGGCCACGCATGAACCGCGATTTCGAACAACGTCGCGCACCGCGCAAGCGAGCCACTTCACCCATACCGATCGTGGACGTCATGACCGAGCGCGTGATCGGCCAGCTCGGCAATCTCTCGGCCACGGGACTGATGCTGCTGGGCCCTCATGCGCCGCGCAGCGGTGCCGTCCACCAGGTGGCTTTCATGCTGCCGGGCGCCCAGCATGGCGAGCATCGCGTCGAGATCGGCCTCCAGGAACAGTGGCACGAACCGGCGGCCGCCGCCGGCCAGTTCTGGTCCGGCTACCGCATCGTGGCCGCGAGCGACGACGACGTCCGCGCCATCGACGAGTGGATCGGACCGCCACCGGACTGAACGGAGCCATTTGTCCATGCTTTACGACGCCCCGCGCGGAGAGTCAACATCGCTCCTTATGAGCGACGCCACCACGATCCTGGTCGATACCGAACTCGAACGCGACGATGCCGCGGCCGCCGCCGTCGAGCTGTATCGCCGCCTGGTCGGCGAAGGCAGTATCGCGCCGCTGCCATCGAACCCGTCCGACCCCTCTTTCCCCGTGCTCGACGATCCGCTGTTCGCCGAGAGCGGCGTGCGTGCGATCGGCCTGCATGCCAGCGGTCATCGCTGGCGTGAGGACGGCACGGGCGGCGCCGTACTGATCGACGGTGGCCGTGAGAATGGCATTTTCTGCCCCTATGACGGCAGCTTCTGCATCCGCTGCCCCGAATGCAATCAGCCGCTCGCGCCCGGCGACGATGGCAGCGAAGCCCTCGAGGAAGCCCTGGCGGTGTGGTGCGAAGCGCCCGATTCCGCCTACGTGGCCTGCCCCTCCTGCGCCAACTGGACCCCGCTGACCCAGTGGCGCTCCCCCGGTCACGACTTCGCGGTGGGCCATTTCGCCATCACCCTCTACGGCGCCCATGTGCGGTCCCTCACCGGCGCGGGCGCCGATCACGCGGCGACGCTGCTCCGCCACCGGCTTGGCGATCTGGCCAGCGACTACGCCGTGGTCTTCGCCCGGGGCTGATAGCGCTCCCCGGGGTTGGCTAGGTGCGCACGGAGGCGCACCATTGACGTTTGTCCCACTCCCCTTCCCCGGAGATCACGATGAACGACGCGCTTGCCGCGCTTTACCCCCAGCACCTCGCGACCCTGCGCGAGCGCACCGACACCGCCCTGGCGCGCGGCGGCTTCGAGCATCTGGTGGTGCCCGCCGGCCGGCCGATCACCAAGTTCCTGGACGACCAGGACTACCCGTTCATCGTCAATCCGCACTTCAAGCACTGGCTGCCACTGGTCGACGCGCCGGGTAGCTGGCTGGTCTACACCCCGGGCGAAAAACCGAAGCTGGTCTTCCTGCAGCCGCGTGACTACTGGCACGTGGTGCCCGAAGCGCCGACCGGTTACTGGGTCGACCACTTCGACATCGTCGTCGTGCGTAAAGCGGCCGACGCCATCGCCGAACTGCCGGGACTCGCACGCAGCGCGGTGATCGGCGATCAGCATTGCGGCCTCCAGGAGATCGTGGCGAACAACCCGCCCGAGGTCATCGACCACCTGCACTATCACCGCGCGTTCAAGACGCCGTACGAACTCGAACTCATGCGTGAGGCCAGCCGTCGGGGCACGCGTGGTCACCGCGCCGCCGAGCGTGCCTTCCGGGAAGGCGCCGGCGAACTGGGCATCCATCAGGCCTACCTGGCCGCCGTCGGCCAGCTCGACGCGGAGCTGCCTTACGCCAGCATCGTCGGGCTCAACGAGCACGGCGCCGTCCTGCATTACACGAACTTCGACCGCAGCGCGCCGGCCGACAGCCGCTCGTTCCTGATCGACGCCGGTGCCAGCGCCTCCGGCTACGCCAGCGACATCACCCGCACGTATGCAGGCAAGAACGCGGGTGAATTCCAGGCACTGATCGATTCCGTCGATGCCGCCGAGCAATCGTTCGTCGCCAGGGTCCGTGCGGGGCAGAGCTATCCGGAGTTGCATGTCCATGCACACCACGTGCTCGCGGGCGTCTTGCGTGAGCACGGCTTCATTCGCATGAGCGCCGAGAGCGCGGTCGAATCGGGTGTATCGTCCGCCTTCTTCCCGCACGGGCTGGGTCACGGCATCGGCATGCAGGTGCACGACGTCGGCGGCTTCCAGGCGGCTGAGACGGGTGGCACGATCGCCAAGCCCGAAGGTCATCCGTATCTTCGTCTGACGCGCAAACTCGAAGCCGGGATGGTCGTCACCATCGAGCCGGGCATCTACTTCATCGACATGCTGCTGGCCGAACTAAAGGACAAGCCGTTCTCGGGCGACATCGACTGGGCCAGGGTCGACGCCTTCCGCAAATACGGCGGCATCCGCATCGAAGACGACGTGGTCTGCACCGCGAGCGAGCCGGAAAACCTGACCCGCGACGCCTTCGCCCTCCTGTAGGAGCGCGCCTGCGCGCGACCGCACGACGGTCGCGCGCTACACCTTCAGATAGATCCCGCGCCGGTCCATCCAGCGCACGACACCCCACCAGATCGTCACGAACACCACACCCCACGCCGCCGAAGGAACATACGGGCCGAACAGCGGCGTCATCCACGACGCAAAAGCGATGCGGTACAGGGGCGCCGTGACACCCAGGGCGATCAACAGGTAAACCATCAACCCGGAACCCGCGTAAGCCGCGATGGCGTTCTTGCCAAAGGCTCGGCCTGGAAGGCGCCAGCCACGCCGATCCACCAGCACGTGAGCCAGGGACAACAGTGCGAACGACACCCCGGCGGTCCACAGGACATAGCTCGGTGTCCACAGGTTCTTGTTGAACGGCCAGATCCCTTGCAGAAGCCAGCCCGCCGCAGCGAATACGACGGCGGCCACAAGCAGCTTTCGCAGCGCGCCCGTGCGCAACCACGCCCCGGCGCGCATGCCGATCAACGTGGTCGCCAGCGACGGAAGCGTCGCAAGCAAGCCCTCCGGATCGTGACCACGCCCCGTCGCGGGATCGATGACGTAAACGAACGGACCGAACACCGTACTGTCTAGCTTACTGGCCCAGTTTGTCCACGGCGACATGCCACCGGCGAGCAACAGCGCCCCGTACAGAACGAGCAATCCAACCCAGACGATGTCCCGGGTCACTGCCCGTGCGTAGATCGCGAGCAACGAAGCGAAAGCGAAGCAGATGCCGATCCGCTGGAGAACTCCCGGAAAACGTAGGTGCGCCTCCGGAATGGCGAGCCATGCGACCACGTTCAGCGCCAAGCCCAGGCCGACGATACGCAGCCCACGGCGAAGGGCGGCATCGCGGATCGGCGACTGCACGGCGCCAGCTTCGACACGCGGCACGATCGCCAGCGCGATCGATACGCCGACAATGAAGAGAAACAGCGGGAAGACCAGATCGGTGGGTGTGCAGCCGTTCCATTCGGCGTGTTCGAGCGGCCACCAGACGTGGCCCCAGTCGCCGGGGTCGTTAACCAGAAGCATGGCCGCGACGGTGAGGCCTCGAAGGACATCGACGGAACCATAGCGCACTGTGTTCTGCGTCATTCGGGATACGCTTGCGCCTGTAGGAAAGCGGAAGGATAACCCCGACAGGGCACGAGCAGATCGTCTCCGTCGGCTCATGCCGATGCCCCGGATTTCAACCGGGCTTTACACACTTTACCTGGTACGTGACCGACGGCGTCCACACGCCATCGAGATCCCGAGCCTCGACGGTGAATTCGACGGGCCCCTTCTCGTCGCCGCGCCAGCACAAATGATTGAAACGATAGGCGTCAGCTTCCTTCTTGCTGTGCACCATCTTAGCCTTGGTGCGACACTTCACCTGCCCGCAATGAAGTTGCGTCGCCCTGATATCGACGGGGTAGACGGGATTCCCGGAAAGTGAAACAGACATCCAAGCATCCTTTCCAAGGTTTGCGGTAAAGGGGGGCTGCTCTTGGACCAGGAAAGGAGCGCACGACGCGCCATCCCGAAATAGCCGCAATCCTTTTGCAACGCCTCTCATTGAGAGCCTTTGAAAGTCCCGCTCCTGCAGAAGCTTCGCATCGTTCGTATTGGTGTGGAAGCCTACTTCCACGATCCTCGAGGGAACCTTGGCGTATCGATTTTCACCTTTTGAAGGATCGCCCGTCGGTGCACGTGATACCGAGTAGCTTGCGTATCGGGGGTCGGATCCGAACGATTCCTTCATACTGCAAAGCGTCAGCTCCGCTAGCTTTTGGTCCTTCTCTCGCCCGGGATGCACGATGACTCGGGTGCCCGTGGCGGATGGCGCGCTAGCGTTCGTATGGATATGGACCACAGCGTCAGCACCAATGAAGTTGGCGTACAGCGGTCGACTTCTGATGTCTTGAAATCGCTCCCGCTGCGGATCTTTGTCTTCTGGACTCGTACCCCAGATTTCCGGATTCTCCGGCCTCCAGTTTTCGAGAAAGTACCTGGCAGCGACACTCCGCCATGGCAGACCGCTAGGTTCGTGCACCAAGCTGACTCGGCCACCACGAACCCTCACCGCCTCCACACCACTTGGCGCAACGAACTGAGCAAGATACTCAGCAAAATCCTGAGTTATTTCGTCTTCGAGCACCCCATTTATGCGTTCGCGCTGCATGGTCCAGCCATATTTCCCATGAAGGTACGCACCATGACCCGCAGCGACTACTACCTTTGCGGCCTGATCAGCGTCGGCACGCTGCATTGTCTGGGATGGAGTGACGGTATTCGTGAGGGGGACGGCTTTATTGAACCAATAGTCCATATCTCGACCGCCAATTCTCCAGTCTACGAAAGTAAATCCAGGAATTTTATCAGTCAGATCTTCGAGGCCGGTCCTTATCCAACCCTGCATGTCCTCGAGCTCCAATCCACCGACATAACGACCGAAGCTCTCATCAAGCTCGAGGATCACGGAGTTTGAAGAACGATCCAGGGAGGCCCGGATAGTCACAGGCCGGGTGACCTCTTCGAAAAACTCGCGGCTGTTGGCTATCTCGTTGACTCGCTCGCCTATTGCTTTCTCAAGCTGCTGCCACTGCACGTCGGTCAGCGGAGTTGAGGGTGGGATCTGGTCCTGGGCAAATGAGGGAGAAGCTACAAGCAATCCAGAAATCATGAATGCGCAAATAACTTTCTTGCGGAGGGTCGAGCGGAAGGCCCAATAAAAGTGATGCATGTCGACATTCCTGGCAGGCCGCATATGCGGCCTGTCCATACTCGACATTTACCTTTTTTAACGGCATCGGCCGCGCCTGCGTCGTTACGGGCGCAAACGCTCTGGCCACGTAAGCCACGCCCGCGGTTGGTCAGCGCTCCAGCGCATCCGGTGATTTCGGCACCATCGCCGTCATCACATCCGGCGAGCCCTTCGTGACCGCCACATCGTCCTCGATGCGGACACCGATACCGCGCCAGCGCTCATCGACTCGCTTGTCGTTAGGCGGCACGTAGATACCCGGCTCGACCGTGACGACCATGCCCTCTTCGAGAATGCGCGGCTCCCCATCGATGCGATAGTCGCCGACATCGTGGACATCGAGACCGAGCCAGTGCCCCGTCTTGCTCGGGAAGTACGGCTTATAGCTGCCTTCCGCAATCGCGCGGTCGGCGCCGCCCTTGAGTATCCCGACAGCGCAAAGACCCTCGACGATAATGCGCACGGCCGCGTCGTGCGAATCGGCGAAGGAACGCCCCGGGCGCACCGCGTCGATCGCCGCCAGCTGCGCTTCATGCACGATCTCGTACAGCGCGCGCTGCTCCGTCGTGAAACGACCACCGACGGGGAACGTACGCGTGATGTCGGACGCATAGCAATCGACTTCCGCGCCGGCGTCGATCAGCAGCAGATCGCCCTCGCGCAGAACCGCACGATTGGCCTGGTAATGCATGATGCAGGCGTTGGCGCCACCAGCCACCGTCGGAGGAAAGGCGGGAAACGCGCCCTTGCCGCGAATCGTGCGAAGGATCTCACCTTCGATTTCGTATTCGGCGACGCCGGGCCGCGCGATCGCCATCGCCGCGACGTGCGCCGCCCCCGCCACTTCCGCCGAGCGACGCATCAATGCCAGTTCGTCTTTCGACTTGAAGAGCCGCATGTCGTGCAGCAGATGGCTGAGCGCGACGAGGTCTTTCGGCACCACACCGCCGCCACGTGCGGTGCGTAAACGACGCATCCACGCGAGCAGCCGTGCGTCGAAGTCGGGCTCCTGACCGAAATGGCAGTAGACCCGCGCGCGCCCCTCGATCATCCCCGGAAGGATGTCGTCGATATCGTCGATGGGGAAGGCATCGTCCAGACGAAGTTCGCGCGCCGCACGATCGGTGCCCATGCGCTCGCCATCCCAGCGTTCGCGCTCGGCATCGCGCTCGCGGCAGAACAGCACGGTCTCGCCGTGCGCTCGCCCCGGCAGCAGGGCGAGCACGGCTTCCGGCTCATCGAAGCCGGTGAGGTAATGAAAGTCCGAGTCCTGTCGGTAGGGCCACGGGGCGTCGGCATTGCGCATTCGCTCGGGAGCGGCGGCAAGGATCACCACCGCGTCCTCACCGGTCATACGCATCAGCTCCCGGCGCCGCCGGGCGTACTCGGCCGCGGCAATCAATGCAGGGTGTCGTTGGCCGGTCGGGAGGCGCGGCTGAGTTCGGCGTGCAGCAGCATGGCGCCAGCGCGGACGAATTCTTCGAGCTCGGTCAGGCTTTCGTCGTTGACGTCGTCGTCCGCGTCGAACTCGAACTCCGTGGTGGCGATGCCGGCCATGTCCTGCAGCACTTCCTTGGCGTCATCGCTCATGCCCCGGTTGACTTCGACCGAGCCGCCGAGGCCGAAACCGCCTAGAAAGCCCTGGACCCAATCGGTCAGGCCCTCCGCGCGTTCCGGCACGGGTGCGTCGTCATCGGGAAGCCACGGCGAAAAGGTCAGCTCGGGGTCGGCCAGCCACTCTTCCGTCTGATGACGCAGCCGGGTCAGCATGGCCTGCTCGTCCGCATTGGGTGCGGGATCGGGCTCGAATTCGAGGGCGGACAGCACGGAGCCGTGAGGGAAACGGCCGCCGGCACTTAAGTAACCCACGAGAGAGCCATGAAATTCACTGACCGATATGGACAGCTTGCAGCGGGCGATGAGTTCGGCGATCTCTTCCGGATCGACGGTCTGGTTGGCCGACATGGCGGATACTCCTGGGAAACTGAGCGGTCAGTCTAATGCAGCCGCCTTCACGCTGCGCCTGCCTTCCGCTTCACGGATTGCCGACAGCGCGAAAACGTCCTGTTATAGTCCGCGCATGACGAACCCGGACGCCTTCAAGACTGAACTGGAAGCCCTGAGCGCCACGCTCGACCGGCTCGTCGACACCGTTCGCCGTCTTACCGAGGAAAACCGCAGTCTGCGGCACAGCCAGGAACAGCTGGCGAACGAACGTGCGGGGCTGATGGCGCGCAATGAACAGGCGCGCAGCCGCGTGGAAGCGATGATCCAGCGCCTCAAGGCGCTCGAGAACACGGGCTGATACCTCCTTATGAATGCCACCGCCAGCGAACCGGTATCCCTGCGCCTGCTCGATCGCGAGTTTCACATCGCGTGCGCGCCGGAGGAACGTGACGGCCTGATCGACGCCGCCCGGTTTCTCGACGGCAAGATGCGTGAGCTGAAGTCGCATTCCAAGGCGCCTGGCTTCGATCGCCTGGCCGTCCTGGCCGCCGTCAGCATCGCCCACGAGCTGCTTTCGCTCAGAAAGGAGCACGGCTCGCAGGAACAGGTGCTGACCGACGGACTGGCCGCTTTGCGCAGAAAGCTTGATGGTCTGCTCGACGCACCGGTAAAATGACGGCAGGCGTTCCCTGCGGTGTTCGCCAGCGCACTTTACATTTGCCTTGTTCCTACATACGACCCCGGGTCGGCTTTTGGTGGCTGTTGTGCATGTCCGCCTTCGTGCGGAAAGCCTTGATGCCGCCTAGCTCTCCCACCTGATCCTTTGGATCAAGGTCGTTTGGTGCGCAGCGGCATCGCGGAGAACGCCTCTCCCTATTTAGCCGGTCGGTCCGCAGGGGCCGGTCAGCGCCCCCACCGCGGCTGATCGTCCCATGTCAAAGCTCCCCGAGAGACGCGAACTTCGAGCCGACCTCGTCCAGCGCCGACGCCAGCTGAAGCCGGCCGAGCGTGTCGCCGCGGCCCAGGGTCTGCGCCATTCGCTCGAACAGCTGCCGGAATTCCTCACCGACAAGCACGTCGCCGGCTACTGGGCCACGGGCGGCGAATTGCCGCTGAACCTGGCCATCGCCCCGCTCGCCGAGCGCGGGCAGACGTTCTACCTGCCCATCGTGACCAAGTCGGGTGGCAAGCGCCGTCTGACCTTCGCACCGTGGACCACGGGCGAGGATGTCGAGGCCAACGAAATGGGCATCCCCGAGCCGAAAGCCTCCGGGCACGTCGTCGAGGCCGCGAAGCTGGACCTCGTGCTGGTGCCGCTGCTGGGCTTCGACCGCAAGGGCAACCGCCTCGGCTTCGGCGGCGGCTACTATGACCGCAGCTTCGAATTCCTGCGCGATCAGAAGCGCCCGGCACAGCCCCTGCTGGTCGGCGTGGCGTATGACTTCCAGGAACTCGACGGTATCGAGAGGGCCGAGTGGGATATCCCGCTCGACTACATCGCCACCGACAAGGAGCTCATCGACTGCACGGGCGCCGCCGAATGAAGTACTGGCTCATGAAGTCCGAGCCGGACACCTTCTCGATCGACGATCTGAAACGCAAGGGTGTCGAGCCCTGGGACGGGGTGCGCAACTATCAGGCGCGCAACTTCATGCGCGACGGGATGAAGGTCGGCGACAAGATCTTCTTCTATCACTCCAATACCGACGTACCCGGCATCGTGGGCATCGCATCGGTGGCTTCGTCCGCGTATCCGGACGAGAGCCAGTTCAACGCCAAGTCCAAGTATTACGACGAGAAGAGCACGCGCGAAGAACCGCGCTGGATGCTGGTCGACGTGAAGTTCGAGCGCAAGCTCGCACGCACCATCTCGCTGGACGAACTGAAAAACCGTGACGAACTGGCGGACATGCCGCTGGTCCGCAAGGGCAACCGGCTGTCGGTGATGCCGGTGGCCAAAGGCGACTGGGATTTCATCCTCAAGCTGGAAAAAGCATGAGCCAGGACAACGAGAAGCGCCTTGCCGCCGAAACCGCCGCCTTCCGCTACGTGGGTGAAGGCCGTTTCAAGGGCGGCATCATCGGCGTGGGTACCGGTTCCACCGTGAACTTCTTCATCGACGAACTGGCCCAGTACCGCGACCGGATCAAGGCCGCCGTCTCCAGCTCCGAAGCCTCCAGCGATCGCCTGCGCAAGCTCGGTATCGACGTGCTGGACCTCAACGCCGCCGGCCGCCTCGACCTCTATGTCGACGGCGCCGACGAGTGCGATCCGCAGCGACGCCTGATCAAGGGTGGCGGTGCCGCGCTCACGCGCGAAAAGATCGTCGCCGCCGCCTCCGACAAATTCGTCTGCATCATCGATGCGAGCAAGCAGGTCGATGTGCTGGGCAAGTTTCCGCTACCCATCGAAGTGATCCCGATGGCGCGTAGCCATGTGGCGCGCGAGATCGTCGCGCGTGGCGGTCAGCCGGTGTGGCGCGATGGCGTCGTGACCGACAACGGCAACTGGATCCTCGACGTGCACAACTGGCGCATCGCGAATCCCGTGGAACTGGAAGCGGATCTGAATCAGATCGTCGGCGTGGTGGCTGTGGGGTTGTTTGCGAAGCGGCCCGCCGATGTGGTGATCGTGGGCAATCGCGAGATCTGAGAAGGCCAGGCGATAGCCTGGCGCCTGCGGATCATCGCGAACACAGGTACCCTCTCGCCCCATGACCCTCGAATCCATCCTACTTATCATCCTGCTGGTGGCCGTTCTGGCGTGCCTGGCGCTGCTTTTCGTCCTGATGTCCCGCAACGGCAGACAACAGGACGACGGCAGTGCCGCAAAGCTGGACGCACTGCGCGACGACACGCGCCGCCTCGAGTCCGTGCTGCGCGACGAACAGCGCGCCGGCCGTGGCGAACTCGGCGAGAGTTTCGGCCAGTTCCGCGGTCATGTGCAGGAACAGCTGCAACTGGCCGCCGAGCGCCAGCACGAGCGCATCGAAGCCTTCGGCAAGCGACTCGACCAGCTCACCGAACGCACGGATCTCGGCCTGCAGTCGCTTCGCCAGGGCCTCGCCGACGACTCGCGCAAGACCCGCGAAGAGTCCGCCGTTACCCTGAAGCACTTCGGCGAACTGATCGACCAGCGCTTCGCCGCGCTTACCCTGGATAACGAGAAGCGCCTGACCGAAGTCCGCGCCACGCTGGAAACCCGCCTGGGCGCGATCCAGCAGGACAACGCGGCCAAGCTCGAGCAGATGCGCGCCACCGTGGATGAGAAGCTGCAATCCACGCTCGAAACCCGCCTCGGCCAGTCCTTCCAGCTGGTGTCGGAGCGCCTGGAAGCCGTCCAGCGCGGCCTCGGCGAAATGCAGGCCCTCGCCACGGGCGTCGGCGACCTCAAGCGCGTGCTGACCAACGTGAAAACCCGCGGCACGTTTGGCGAAGTCCAGTTGGGCGCCCTGCTCGAACAGATCCTCATCGCCGAGCAGTACGCGGCCAACGTGGCCACGGTGCCCGGTTCGGCCGAGCGCGTGGAATATGCGATCCGCCTGCCCGGCGCCGACGATGACGGCGCCCAGGTATGGCTGCCGATCGACGCGAAATACCCGATCGAGGATTATCAGCGTCTGCTGGACGCCCAGGACGCGGCGGACGTCGAAGGCGCGCTCGTCGCCGGCAAGGCCCTTGAACTACGGGTGCGGGAAGAAGCCAAGCGGATTCGCACGAAGTACGTCGCTCCGCCGCATACCACGGACTTCGCTATTCTCTTCCTGCCCACCGAAGGCCTGTACGCCGAGGTCATCCGCCGACCGGGGCTGTCCGACCAGTTGCAGCGCGACCATCGCGTTACCGTCGCCGGACCGACCACGCTCACCGCCCTGCTCAACAGCCTGCAGATGGGCTTCCGCACCCTGGCCATCCAGAAGCGCTCGTCCGAGGTCTGGCAGGTGCTGGCGGCGGTCAAGAACGAGTTCGGCAAGTTCGCCACGGTCCTGGAACGCACCCAGAAACAGCTCGATTCGGCGACCAACAGCATCAAGAACGCGGGGGTCCGCACCCGCGCCATCGAGCGCAAGCTCCGCGGCGTCGAATCGCTGGGTGGCGAAGAGTCGCAGAAGCTGCTGGATCTGGGTGCGGCCGATGAGCCAGACGCGGCCGCGGACGACACCTCGGACTGAGCCGGGGCCTCCCGGGCCATCGCGAGCAGGCCCGCTCCCACGTTACAATCGTCGTTTGCACCGTTAAGGAACCCCCCCCGATGAGCGACGACGCCAAGTTCCGTCCGGTCAGCCGCGAACAGGCGGAAGAAGCCGTACGCACCCTGCTGCTCTGGGCAGGTGAGGATCCGAACCGCGAAGGCCTGCTCGACACGCCCAAGCGCGTGGTCAAGGCCTATGGCGACTGGTTCAAGGGCTACGACGAAGATCCCGCCGAGTACCTGCGCCGGACGTTCGAGGAAGTGGCCGGTTACGACGAAATGATCGTCCTGCGCGACATCGAGTTCGAAAGCCATTGCGAGCATCACATGGCGCCGATCATCGGCCGCGCGCACGTGGGTTACGTGCCTACCGACCGCGTCGTCGGCATCAGCAAGCTGGCCCGGGTGGTCGATGGTTTCGCCCGTCGCTTCCAGGTCCAGGAAAAGCTCACCGCCCAGATCGCGCATTGCATCGAAGACACGCTGCGTCCGCGCGGCGTCGGTGTGGTCATCGACGCCAGTCACGAATGCATGACCACCCGTGGTGTGCACAAGCGTGGCGTGTCGATGATCACCAGCCAGATGCTCGGCAGCTTCCGCGAAGATCCACGCACACGGGGTGAGTTCCTTCGCTTCGTCGGCGTCGACCGTCGCTGACCTTGAGCGGCCCGCTCGATACCCACGTCCACGACGAACGCCTGCAGGATCTCTTCCGCGACGGCGTCGTCGCCGAGGACCTCCCCACCGCTTTTCCGCTCTTGCGCGGTCGCGGCTTGCTGCGCGCGTTTTCCGCGCTGTTTCATGGGAGCGAGGCACAGGTGCTGTTGCGCCTGCTCGTGCTGCGCACGATCGGCGCACGCTCTCACGCGACGGAATGGACGCCGCAGGAAATCCGCGACAACCTGGCGTTCGTCGACACGGTAAAGCTCGAAACGGTGGTTCAGCGACTCAAGGACCACGAGCTGCTCGTCTACGACGCGGAGACCCAGCGTTATCGCGTCGGCCCGCTCGGTCGTAAGGCGCTCGCCGCGCTGGCGGTGATGCTCGAGTTCGAGAACGACGACGACGACGGTCTCGGTTACCTCACCGCGCAGCTCGCTGCCGGTCAGGCGGTGGGCCGTGTGTCCGTCGACGAGCTCGGCCATCTGCTTTCGCGCCTGACGGAGCTGAAGGAAGACTTCGACCGCGCGGTGTTGTCCGGCTCGGAGCACCGTATCCGCCGCGCCGCCGAACGTCTGGATTCCGTGTGGACCTGGGTCGAGAAAGGCACCGAGGTCGTCGCCGGCATCACCGAAAAGGACGAGCTCGAGCCGGCGGCGCACCGGCTCGCCCAGGCCGTGGGTCGCGCCCAGAGCGCGCTGCTGCGTCAGGCCGGCACGTTCCAGCGCGAACTGAACAAGATCGACCAGCATCGTGTGCACCTGGGACGCACCGGCCTGTCCTCGTCGGACCTGGTCGGCTGGCTGCGCGCCCAGGACATCGATGCACTGGCTTCCTTCGAAGACGGGCAGCTGCTGCTGCCGCTGCCTGCGCCGTTCATCCACGATCAGATCGCCCTCGACGTGGCGGAGTTCGAGCTGCTGGAGCGTGAGCGTCTTGCCGCCGAGGTCACCGCCCTGCCCGGCGCGGAAGAACCACCCGATGCCGCCGACCTGCCGATGGACGAGGAAGACCTGCGATTCCTCGAAGACTGGAGCATCGAACTGGCCGCCATCACCGAGCCGCGCGAACTGTCGGACACCCTGATCGGCGACGACTACGCCCTGTCCGCTTACCGGCTCTCGCTGCTCGGCCTGCTCGGCGATCCCGAATCCGCCGCCCTCGAAGGGGGCACCGCCGATCTCGCGCGACTACCGCTCGCGCTCGAGATCGAGCCCCTGCTCATCGAAACCGACCTGCCCCAGATCGCGCTGGTCAGCGCGGGACGCCTGCGTCCACGCGACGCCGCCAAGGACACCGCCGATGCATGACGATACCGCCACCCTCGTAACCCGGCTGCTGTCACAGCGCTGGTTGCCACGCGACGACGTGCAGGCCCGCAAGGCACTGCTCGACGAGGGATACCGCGAAGAACTCGACCGCCGGCTCGAAGCGGTCGGCCTCGAACTGCGCGAACACCCTTATGCCGCGTACATCGGCCTTGCCGTGGCGCGCAAGAGCGAGCGCGCCGTCTTCGGCGGCAGCGACAGCTGGATCTCCAACACCCTGCAACTCGACCGCGACGGCGTCGCGCTGCTGGTCGTGGTCTGGGCCCTCATCGTGCTGCCCAAGCGCCAGCGCCAGGTGGAGCGCCAGGAGGCCGAAGCCGCCGCCTCGCAGAGCCAGATGTTCGCGGAAGAGAAACCGATCCCGCGCGACCCCGCCGTGTCGCCAGTGATCGCCGAGCGTACCCTCCTCGCCGATTTCGGTGACAAGCTGGGCGGCAAGACGCGCGTCGGTTTCAACCTCGGCACGCTGAACCGCCTGGGCTTCATCATCCGTCGCAAGGGCGAAGTGGCCGAGGGTCCGCTGCTGGATCTCGCCTTCGATTACGAACGCACCGCTCGCCGCATCCTCGACGGCGCACTGGGCGACCTGCTGTCCGATGCCGCGGCACGCGCGCCGGTCCGGTCGCACCATGACGACACCGACGATCCGGACGAGCCGGGCGACGACGACGTAATCGACGACACCGAGGAAAGCACCGATGTTTGATTTCCGCAGCCTCGAAGTCGTCCACTGGGATTACTGGCAGCGCTTCAGCCTGCCGCTCGACACCAACATCGTCACCGTCGTGGGCCCGAATGGCTCCGGCAAGACAACCCTGCTCGACGCGCTGCGCACGTTGCTGACGATCGACTGCGCGGGCAATCGCGACTACAAGAGCTACCTCCGCCACAACGGCAAGCCGTTCGCGTGGCTGCGCGCCCGCGTCGGCAATATCCCCGGACCGAGCGGCGAGCGTCCGTTCTTCCCGCTGATGGACCGTGAGGTCACCCTCGCCTGCCGCATTCAGAAGAAGGGCGGCGAGTGGACGCGGCAGTACGCCGTGGTCGGCGGCGACGTGAGTGTCGAAGAGATCGAAGCGCGCAACGATTTTCTCGGCCTTCGCGAGTACCGCGTGCGTCTCGAAGGCGCCGGTCTTTCGCAGGCGATCCGCCGCGTGCTCACGCTCGAACAGGGCGCCACGGACAAGCTCTGCCAGATGCCGCCCAAGGCGCTGCTCGACCTGGTCTTCGACGTGTTCGGCGACAAGGCCGTTCTCGATGACTATCAGCGGGCACGCAACGAACAGATCGAAGCCGACCGCGAACAGCACGGTCTCGAACATCAGCTCTCGCTGATCGGCGTGAGCCTGCAGGAGGCCGAAGGCCGCGCCCGCTCGTTCCAGGAATGGAACGCGCTCAAGAGCGAGCGCGTCGATCTGGTGGCGAGCATCCTTCCGCGCACCGAGCTGGCCGAGCTGGGCGGTGGCGTGCGCGGTGCACGTCCGCAACTCACCGGCGTCAAACGTCGCGTCGCCGAACTGGAGCAGCGCGATGCGGACCTCGCGAAGCAGCTCGGGGAATTCGATGCCTCGGGCGAAGCGCTTCGCGGCGAACAGCACGAGGCCGACCTGGCGCGCCAGCAGACGCAGAAGAGCCTCGACGCGGCGCGTGCCGAGCTGGCCCAGAATGACCTGTTGATCAAACAGGAGGCGCGCCTGCGCGAGATGGTCGCCGCCCAGGGTGACGCCGATCACGAACGTCTCGCCGATGTCGCACGCGATGCCCGCGCCCAGGCGAGCCTGCTGCAGACCGAGGAAGGCAAGCTGCGCCAGGAACTGGCGACGCTGACCGGTCAGCTGTCGGCGTGGCGCAGCGGCCGACGCTACACCCCGGATTTCGAAGCCTCGTTCCGTCGCGCCCTCGATGAGGCGGGCATTCGTCACAGCATGCTCAGCGAGATCGTCGAGATCGTCGAGCCGCGCTGGCAGCCGGCCGTCGAAGCGGTCCTCGCGGGCTATCGCCACGTGGTGCTGCTCGACGACCCGCGCGATCGCGAGAAAGCGTGGAAGCTGGGCGAGCAGCACCGCTACAAGCACTTCGTCGTCGCCGACCGCGCCCCCGCCGGGCGCGCCACGCGCAGCTCGCTGCTCGAGGTGGTCGAGTTCTCCGCCGCACCGCCTGACTGGCTGCTGCGTAACCTCGACCGTATCCGCCGCGTCGAGGACATCGCCGATGGCGCGACATTGGGCAAGGATCAGGACTGGATCACGCCGCAGGGCTACTTCCGCGAACGTCGCGGCGGTCGCCATCTCGGCGTGGATGACATGTACTTCGGTTCCGGCGCGCGCGAACGACAGCTGCGCGACGGTGAGGCGAAACTGCGTGACATCGAGGCACGACTGCGCGACATCGCGACCGAGCGAAAGGACGCCATGGCGCGCGCCAGCGACGCCGAAGGCATCCTGCGTGGCGCCAGCGCGAGCAGCCAGCTCGCCGACCGCGCGGACGAATTCGCCGAAGCGCACGCGCAACAGGCCGGCTTGCGCGAAGACGTGCAGCGGACGGCTGACAGCCATGTCGCTGCGGAGGCGCATTACGAAGCGGTGCGCGAAAAACGCCTCAGGACGTCGAACGCACGCGACAACGCCGCGCGCGAACAGCTTTCGACGCAGAAGCAACTCGCCGAGACCGTTCGCCAGTACCACCAGCTGCGTGGTGAGCAGATCGACCGGCTGAAGGCATTCCGCGCGAAGCGTGCGCATATGCCCCTGGCTTTGCGCAGCCGCGCCGCCGTCGCGGCACTACGCGAGCGTTACGAGTCGCCCGCATCCGTGCGTCGCGAGATCGACCGCATCGAGCGTCGCCTCGAGGAGGGCCACTGGGAGGAGGATCCGAGCGTCGTCGCGCTGCGCGAGAAACTGCTCGCCGATCACGAAGGCCTCAGACACGATCTCGAGAAACGCCGCATCCACCTCGAGCGCGCCTCGCGCATCACGCACGAGGCGCGCGGCGCCTATATCCAGGTCTTGCGCAACACGGTGCGTCGTTACGCCCGGAACCTGAAAGTGCTTGCCGAACTCGCGGGCATCGGCGTCGACGTCGATCTCCCGGAGCTCAGCAACGACGATCTGGCACTCGCGTCGGCCGCGCTGTATGTGCGCTTCGAGTTCGACAAGAAGGGCTGGATCGGGATGGACGATGGCGAAGCCTCGGGCGGCCAGCAGGTGATGAAGTCGCTGCTGCTGCTCGTGGCGCTGATGCGCGATGAAGACCGGCCCGGCGGATTCGTGTTCATCGACGAGCCTTTCGCGCATCTGGACATCTTCAACATCGACAAGGTCGGTGCATTCCTGAAGTCCACGCGCGCGCAGTACATTCTGACGACGCCGGCCACGCATAACGTCAACGTGTTCCAGCCGTCGGAACTGACGCTCGTCACCAGCAAGCGCCGGCCGGGCGCAACCTGGGCACAACCGTTGGCGGTATTGCGGCGGCGCTCACACGCCGCCTGACGTAACGGCCCCGACAAGGGGCCGTTCGATCGCTCAGTGGCGCGCGGTCTCGCCCGACATGGGATTGTCTTCACCCGATCCATCCAGCGCGTTGCCGCTGGCATCGGTCGGGCGCTGACGCGTCGGATTATGTTCGTCTTCCTCGGGCCGCACGCGTGCATGGTGACGCGCGATGAGCCATGCCGCCGCGATGGCGCCGACACCCAGACCCACGCCAATGGCGAGACCCAGCGGGCGACGACGCGCGTGACGTCCCGCTTCCGCCAGCGCCTGCGAGGTCAGTGAGCCCGCGCGGCCGGCATACTCACGCGCCGTGCCGATGGCCTGATGTTCGCGGTTGCCGGTCATCGAACCGACGAGGCGCTCGGCGCGGCCGAAAAGTTCCGCACGGAGGCTCTTGCTGCGCAGGAATGTCATGGCTGTCTCCTTGTTTCGAGACCGACACGATGACCGCCATGGCGTGATGATTTTGCGGTGGCGGCGTGGAGGCTGCTACGCCTCCACGCCCTGGTCGTGCGCGGGGCGCGATCCTAGGGTTTCCAGCCAGGCTTCGTCGGAGCCTTCTTCCACGCCCTCGAACAGGAAGGTGGAAAGATAGCGCTCGCCGGTGTCCGGGAGCATGGCGAGGATGACGCTGCCCTCCTCGGCGCTTTCGGCGTATTTCAGGGCGGCGGCAAGCGTCGCACCGGCGGAGATACCGACAAAGAGACCTTCCTCGCTGGCGAGTCGGCGGGCCGTATCGCGGGCGAGCACCTCGTCCACCGGGATATCGACGTCGAAGATCTTGCGGTTGAGTACCTCGGGCACGAAGTCCGGCGTCCAGCCCTGGATCTTGTGCGGTGCCCAGGGCTGGTCGGCGAGCAACTGGGCCGCGGCCGGCTCGGTGGTAACAATCTTCACCTCGGGGCGCGCGATCTTGAGCACCTCGCCCACACCGGTCAGTGTGCCGCCGGTGCCCCAGCCGGTCACGAAGGCATCGAGGCGGCGGCCGGCGAAGTCCTGGAGGATCTCGGCGGCGGTGGTGCTCCGGTGATAGGCCGGGTTAGCCGGATTCTGGAATTGCCTGGGCAGGAACCAGCCGTGCTTCGCCGCAAGCTCCTCGGCACGTCGGACCATGCCGCTGCCGCGCTCGGCGGCGGGGGTCAGGATCACGCGGGCACCGTAGGCGCGCATCAGCTTGCGGCGCTCGACGGAGAAGCTGTCCGCCATGGTCGCCACGAACTTGTAACCCTTGGCCGCGCAGACCATGGCCAGCGCGACGCCCGTATTGCCCGAGGTGGCCTCGACCACGGTGTCGCCGGGTTTCAGCAGACCCTTGGCTTCGGCATCGAGAATGACCGCGATGGCCAGGCGGTCCTTGACCGAGCCGCCGGGGTTGAAGAATTCGACCTTCGCGTACAGGGAAATGCCAGCCGGGGCGACGCGATGCAGGCGAACGATGGGCGTGCGGCCGATCGTGTCGAGAATGCTCTCGTGAATCATGGGGTAATCCTTGACGGGAAGTACGAGAACCCAGAAGGTACTCCCCGGACCACGGGGCGACAAACCCCACCGGATCACGCAGACTCCCGGTCCATGAATCGACGTCCATACGCCTTCGCCGCCACCCTGCTGCTGACCGCCGCCGCCCAGGCACAGGACTTTCCGCGGACGCCGGCCGAATACCTCCGACGCATGGACGCCAATGGCGACGGCAAGGTCGACGAGGCCGAGTACGTCCGCTACATGAGCCAGGGCTTCCTGCGCATGGACGTCAACGGCGACGGCGTGCTCGATGCCAACGATGGCCCGATGCGGCCCGGCGCCAGGCCCGTGAGGCTGGAAGAGTTCCAGCGCAACCTGATCCTCCAGTTCCACAAGCTGGACAGGAACAGGGACGGTTTCCTCAACGCGAAGGAACTGTCCCAGCCGCCGATGTGACATCGCGCCCGCAAGAGCCTGCGGTGCGTTACCCTCTGCCCCACTTTGGAGAGGACGGATGAATACGACGGAACTGTTCCTGATCGCGATGACGATCATTCTTGGCGTGCCTTATCTGATCTGGCGCGTCTTTCGGACCGACTACTGGGCACCGCTGGTGGTGGTGCAGATCCTTACCGGGATCCTGCTGGGGCCGGGCGTGCTGGGGAAGGTCTTCCCCGACTACTACACGACGGTGTTCGCGCCGCCCGTCATCGGTGCCCTCAACGGCATCGCCTGGTGGGCCGTGATGGTCTTCGTCTGGATCGCCGGCATCGAGCTCGACCTGCGCGACGCCTGGAAGCAACGCCGTGAATGCGGGACCACGGCCGCCCTCGCCCTCGGCGTGCCTCTTGCGACCGGCTGCCTTGCCGCGCTGGCCATGCTGGCCTGGCGCGGGGGATGGATGGGTGAAGCGGCGACGACGTGGCAATTCGTGCTGGGCATCGGCATGGCCTGCGCCGTGACCGCGCTACCGATCCTCATCCTGCTGATGGAGAAGATGGGTATTCTGCGGGCACCGCTGGGACAGCGTGTGCTGCGTTATGCGAGCCTGGACGATCTCGCGATCTGGGCGGTGCTGGCGATCATCCTGCTCGACTGGAAACGTGTCGGCCATCAGGTGGCCTTCCTGGCCGTGTTCGCTGTCGCCTCCGCCGCATTCCGGCGGCTGATGGCACGTGTGCCGGAGCCGGACCGCTATTTCATCGGTCTGATCTGGCTGGCCGCGTGTGGTTACGGTGCCGACTGGTGCGGTCTGCATTTCATGGTCGGAGCCTTCCTTGCGGGCGCCGTGATGGAACGTGACTGGTTCACGCTCGAGAAGCTCGACGGTCTGCGTCACAACGTCCTGCTCGTCATCATGCCGGTGTTCTTCCTGTCCACCGGTCTGCGAACGAACTGGCAGGTCGGAGGCACGGCGGTGTTCGCCGCCGCGGCTCTGCTGCTGGTCGCCTCCGTCGTGGGCAAGCTGGCCGGCGTCGGCATCGCCGGTAAGCTGCTCGGCTGGGCACGTGGCGATGCCTGGACCATCGGCTGGCTGCTGCAGACCAAGGCGCTGATCATGATCATCTTCGTCAACGTGCTGCTCGACCGTCACATCATCACCAGCGAGACATTCACCGCGCTGCTGCTGATGGCGGTGGCCAGCACCATGCTGACCACCCCGATCGTCAAACCGCGGCTGAAGCACTTCACCCCATGAGTACGACGGAACCGAAGAGCACGACGCACACACCGGTGCGCCGCGCCGCCGTGATCTTCATCTTCGTCACGGTGCTGATCGACATTCTGGCGTTCGGCATCATCATTCCGGTGTTGCCGCACCTCATCGAACAGATGACCGGCAATACCGTATCGAACGCGGCGTGGTGGGTCGGTGTGTTCGGTACGGTCTTCGCCGCGGTGCAGTTCATTTCGTCGCCGATCCAGGGGGCGTTGTCGGACCGCTTCGGGCGTCGCCCTGTCGTGTTGCTTTCGAATCTCGGGCTTGGGCTCGACTTCGTATTGATGGCCGTGGCGCCTTCGTTGTGGCTGCTGTTCGTCGGGCGCGTCATCTCCGGCATGACCGCCGCCAGCTTCACCACGGCCAATGCCTACATCGCCGACGTCACGCCGCCGGAAAAACGCGCGGCGGCCTTCGGCATGCTCGGCGGCGCGTTCGGTATCGGCTTCATCATCGGACCGGCGCTCGGCGGATTCCTTGGCGGATTCGACCTGCGCCTGCCGTTCTGGGTCGCCGCGGGTCTGGCGCTGACGAACTTCCTTTACGGGTATTTCATCCTGCCGGAGTCGCTACCGGTGGAGAAGCGCAGCGCACGCTTCGAACCGCACAGCGCAAGTCCACTGGGCTCGCTGAAGATGCTTCGCCGGCATCGCGAGATTTTCGGTCTGTCGGTCGTGATGTTCCTTTTCTACCTCGGGCACTACGTTTTACAGACGGTGTTCGTCCTCTATGCCGACTACCGTTATCACTGGGGTCCCCAGGCGGTGGGGTACGTGCTCGCGCTCGTCGGCGCCTGCGATGGATCGGTGCAGGCATTCCTCACCGGTCGACTGACTGCGCGCTTCGGGGAGCGACGGGTCATGGTCGCGGGGCTGTCGTTCGGTGTGGCGGCATTCGCCGTCATGGGTTTCGCCACGACCGGATGGGTATTCCTGATCGGTATTCCGCTGCTGTCACTGTGGGGGCTGTCCGGACCGCCGATCCAGTCGATCATGACGCGCCATGTGGCGCCCGATGAGCAGGGTCGTCTGCAAGGCGCCGTGACCAGCCTGGGCAGCTTCGCCGGGATCTTCGGGCCTTATCTGTTTGCGCAGATCTTCGCCTTCGCGATCGCGCCGGAGCGGAGCGTGCATGTACCGGGCGTCCCGTTCATCCTGGCCGCTGCGCTGGTCGGGGCCGGAGCGGTTATCGCCGCGCGGGCTACCCGGCAGGAGAGCCCCAGCATAACGAGCCCCTGACACGTTCGGGCGGTCCATGACCGCCTGGGCGTGCCCTTCGCCAGGGTCAGGTGATGGACGAGCCGCCCCTCCGGCGCTACCCGCGAAAACGTGAGCTAATTCGCAATCGCCGTCGTATCATGGGCAGAATTTCGACCTATCACGCGACGGCTGGGGCGTGCGTTTGGACAACCAGTTGTGGGAAAGCAAATATCACGAGGCGGTCGACCGGCTGACCCGTGAGGAAACCCAGTGGAAGACCGCCGAGTCCCTGCTGCGCCAGCTGGTCGGCTGCCTTGGCCGCGCGGCGCACGGCTCGAACGACCAGCTCGATCCGCATATCGAGCAACTGTCCTCGGCCTTGCACGGCCCCGTCGACGCCATGGTGCTCGAGCCACTGGTCAACGACCTGAGCCAGGCGCTGGACAGGCTGGGCGAGCGCCCGCAGAACGCCGTCGAAGAACGCTCCATCCCGATCACCCGCCCCCAGCGCACCGAGCACGGATCCTCCGTGCAGTCGGCGCTGAGCCGGCTGGTCGATCGTATCGTCGTCCTGCCGAAGCTGGCTGACCGCGCCAACGACCTCCGTCACGATGTGGCGGACGCCGGCGACCTGGTCGCCCTGGCGGCGTGCGGTGATCGCCTCGCGGATCTGGTCAACGAGCAGCGGATCGGCCTTCAGCGGGAAATCGACGCGCTTCAGGCGGTGCTTCGCCATGTCACCAGCCGTCTCGACGAGATGAGCCAGTACATGTCGCGCGAGCTCGCCGACCAGTCCACCGGAGAGGCCAATGGCCAGGCGCTGGACGCCTCGGTAAGTCACGAGATGCGCCTGCTGGACGAAGCCGCCCTGGAACTGGACGACATTCACGACCTGCGCGAGCGCGTCGGCGAAAGCATCGAAAAGATTGCCGCCTGTTTCCGCGAGTTTCGCGATCGCGAAGGCAGCCGTCTTACGGCGTACCGTGACCGTGCCGAAAAGATGCGCCTGCGCATCGAACAGCTCGAAACCGAACGCAACGCTCTGCAGCGTTCGCTCGAACGCGAGCACGAGCTGGCCCAGACCGACACGATGATCGGCATGCCCAACCGCCTTGCTTACGAAAAGCGGATCGAGGTGGCGTTCGAGGCATGGAAGACGGCGTCCCGCCCGCTGTGCGTCGCGGCGATCGACATCGACCACTTCAAGAGCATCAACGACACCTACGGCCACACCGCCGGCGACGCCGTCCTGCGCATCATCGGCCAGGCCCTGGTGAAGCATGTGCGCCCGTGCGACTTCGTCGCCCGCTACGGCGGCGAAGAGTTCATCGTGGTGTTCGATGGCGCCGACGAGCATGAAGCGCTGCAGGTCTGCGAGCGCCTGCGCGGGAAGATCCAGCATCTGGCCTTCCACGCCAGCCGGCAGCCGGTGCGGGTCACCGCCTCCATCGGTCTGACGCAGTTCCAGTCGGGCGATACACCCCAGACGGTGTTCGATCGCGCCGACCTTGCGCTCTATACCGCCAAGAACGGCGGACGGAACCGCTGCGTCATCGGCTAGCCCGCTACGTCGCCACGCCGAAGATACGCCCGACCGTCGAGGACAGCACCATCGCGGCGGTGCCCCAGAACACGATGCGCACCATGCCGCGAAGCATGCCGGCGCCTGCCAGCCGTGCCGACATCGCCCCGAGCGCCGCGAGAGCGATCAACGAGACGACGATGATCGCGGGTGTCATTGCCACGCGAGGCACCAGCGCGGCAGCCGCGATGGGCAGAATCGCGCCGACGGCAAAGCTGGCCGCCGACGCCGCGGCAGCCTGCAATGGCCGCGCAGCCGTCGCATCCGACATGCCGAGCTCGTCGCGCAGATGCGCACCCAACGCGTCGTGCGCCATCAGCTGATCGGCGACCTCACTGGCAAGCTTGCGGTCCAGACCGCGATGCACATAGATCTCGGTCAGCTCGCGATGCTCGCCCACCGGATCTTCGGCCAGTTCGATCGATTCGAGCTGACGCTCGGCGTGCTCACTGTCGGCCTGCGAACGCACGGAGACATACTCACCCGCCGCCATCGACATCGCGCCGGCGACCAGCCCAGCGACACCGGCCAGCAGGACCTGGCTGCCACCGGCCTTGGCGGATGCCACGCCGACCAGCAGGCTCGCCGTGGAAAGGATCCCGTCGTTGGCCCCGAGCACGGCGGCGCGGAGCCAGCCGATACGGTCCAGGCGATGATGCTCATGGTGTCGTATGCGATGCATCGTCTTCTTCCTTCTTCTTGTTCTCGTCAGCGCGCTCTTCCGCGAACGCCACGAGCCAGCCGATGCCCAGGGCGCAGGCCGTACCCAGCAAGACTTCACCCAGTCGATAGAGCGCGGTTTCCCAAACGGGGCCATCGCTGGGCACGAGGAGCAGGATGGCGGCCGTGATGCCACCCACGCGTGCCGCGGCACCCGCATTGGCGGTCCAGCAGGCAATAGTGACGACGCCCAGCCCGACGGCGAAGGAAAGCAGGTCGCCACCGCCGCCGACCCAGAGGCCGAGCAGCCCGGCCACGCCACCGAAGGCGGTCCCGAGGATACGATCGCGACCGGCGCCACGCGTATCGCCGAAATGGGGCTGAATGACCGCGATGGCGCTGATCGCGGCCCAGAAGGCCTGACCCGTGTGCAGCGCATGGCCGATGCCGTAAGCCACACTGGCGGCGAGAACCGTCTTCAGCGCCATGAACACGCCGGTGCGCACCCGGCCGCCCAGCGGCATGGTGCGGAGCATGCGGTCCAGCATCGACTGCGCGCGATGCAGGCGGGTCGTCCGGCGCTCGGTCTCGGTTCGGGAGTCGGTCTCGCTCATGCCACCATCGTAACCGCAGGGTGTGTGGAGAAATCGCGCGCGGGGCGCGCTCCTACACGAGCAGGGGACTTCAGGACTTCAGTTTCCAGCCGGTACGGAAGATCCACCAGACCACGGCGAGGCAGACGACCAGGAACCCCACCGTCGCTCCCACGCTCACCAGCACGTTGACGTCGGCCTGGCCGTAGAAGCTCCAGCGAAAACCGTTGACCAGATAGACCACCGGATTGAACAAGGTGATCTTCTGCCACATCGGCGGCAACATCGAGATGGAATAGAAGCTGCCGCCGAGGAAGGTCAGCGGCGTGATCACCATCAACGGCACCACCTGCAGTTTCTGGAAATCATCCGCCCACAGACCGATGATGAAACCGAACAGGCTGAAGGTCACCGCGGTCAGCAGCAGGAAGCCGATCATCCACACGGGGTGCTGGATCTCGTAAGGCACGAACAAGCGTGCGGTCACGAGGATCAGCAGCCCGAGAATCACCGACTTGGTGGCCGCCGCACCGACGTAGCCGATGACGACTTCGACATAGGACACCGGTGCCGAAAGCAGCTCGTAAATCGTGCCAGCCCATTTCGGCATATAGATACCGAACGATGCATTGGAGACGCTCTCGTTGAGCAACGACAGCATGATCAGGCCGGGGATGATGAAAGCGCCGTAGCTGATGCCTCCGATGGCGCCCATGCGTGAGCCGATGGCCGCGCCGAAGACGACGAAGTACAACGACGTGGAAAGCACGGGCGAGGCGATGCTCTGGGTCAGCGTGCGGAACGTGCGGGCCATTTCGAAGCGGTAGATGGCACGGATCGCGTGGATATTCATACGCCACCCCTCACCAGGCTTACGAAAATGTCTTCGAGCGAACTCTCGCTCGAATGGAGATCCTTGAAATCGATGCCCAGCTCGTTGAGCTTGCGCAGCAGCACCGCGATACCGGTATCGTCGCCCTGCGTATCGAACGTGTACGTCAGGGACTGGCCATCCGCGCTCAGCTCCAGCGGCCACTCGTTCAGGCCTTCGGGCACGGCGGTCAGCGGGCTCTGCAGGGACAGCGTCAGCTGCTTCTTGCCCAGCTTGCGCATGAGAGTGTGCTTCTCTTCCACGATGACGATTTCGCCGCGATTGATGACGCCGATGCGGTCGGCCATCTCCTGCGCTTCTTCGATGTAATGCGTGGTGAGGATGATGGTGACACCCGACTCGCGCAGGCGACGGACCATCTGCCACATGTCGTGGCGCAGTTCGACGTCGACACCGGCCGTGGGCTCGTCGAGAAACAACACGCGAGGCTCGTGCGCCAGCGCCTTCGCGATCAGCACGCGGCGCTTCATGCCGCCGGACAGCGACATGATTTTCGAGTCGCGTTTCTCCCATAACGACAGATCGCGCAGGACGCGTTCCAGGTGCACGGGGTTGGGCGCCTTGCCGAACAGGCCGCGGCTGAATTTCACCGTGGCCCAGACGGTTTCGAAGGCATCCGTGGACAGCTCCTGCGGCACCAGCCCGATCAGGCCGCGCGCGGCGCGGAAGTCCTTGCGGATGTCATGACCGTCGACGGTCACGCTGCCGCCGGTGCCGTTGACGATGCCGCAGACGATGCTGATCAGGGTGGTCTTGCCGGCGCCGTTCGGGCCGAGCAACGCGAAGATCTCGCCCCGCTTGATGTCGAGGTCCACGCCGTTCAGTGCGCGCAGCCCGCTTTTGTATTCTTTGGTCAATCCGCGGATCGCGACGATGGCGTCGGGCGCGGCGGTGGTGGCATCCATGGTAACCCGCGATGTCGATGGGTAAGACGGCCGATGGTAGACCCATGCGGAGCATGGGGCGAGACCTTGTGGATCGGCGCGGCGGCCCCAGATCGAACGCGATTGCCCACCCAAAGGCCCTGCCATGTCCATCTCGCTCTACGACGCCACGGTTCCCGTCTTCGTCCGCGGCTTCCGCGTCCTGTCCGACCTGCTCACCAAGGCGGAGGCCCAGGCCGACGCTTCCGTCCTGATCGATGCCCGTCTCGCGCCGGACATGCTCAGCCTCGCGGGCCAGATCCAGCGCGCCAGCGATACCGCCAAGTTCGCCGTGGCCCGCGTGGGTGAAGTGCAGCCGCCGTCGTTCGAGGACAACGAAACCACCTTCGCCGACCTGCGCAAGCGCATCGATGCGACCGTAGCCTGGATCGAATCCGTGGACCGCGCCGCCATCGACGCGGGCGAATCGCGCACGATCACGCGCAAGTTCAAGGATAAGGAATACAACTTCTCGGCGCAGGAGTACCTGCTGACCTTCGGCATCCCCAACTTCTTCTTCCACGTGACCACCGCGTACGACATCCTGCGCCATAACGGCGTCGCCATCGGCAAGCTGGATTACCTCGGCTTTGCCGGATGAGTGACGGCCGATGCCGTTGCGCCTGGGGTGAGACCGACGACCTGCTGCGCGGGTACCACGACCGCGAATGGGGCGTGCCCGAGCGCGACGGCCGGCGGCTATGGGAGAAGCTGGTTCTGGACGGTTTCCAGGCGGGGCTGTCGTGGCGAACCATCCTGGCGCGTCGCGACGGCTTCCGGCAGGCGTTCGAAGGATTCGATCCGGACGTCGTCGCGGCCTACGGTCCACGCGAGATCGAGCGGCTGTTGGCCGATCCGGGAATCATCCGCTCGCGGTCCAAGATAGGCGCCGCCGTCGGCAACGCGAAGGCGTACGTGGCCATGCGGGAAGCTGGCGAGGATTTCGCCGGTTTCTGCTGGAACTTCGTGGGGGGTGACCCCATGCTTTGGGAAGGGCCGGTGCCACCGAACAGTCCACTGTCGGAGCAGGCATCCAGAGCCCTGAAGAAACGCGGTTTCACCTTCGTCGGACCGACCATCGTGTTCGCCTGGATGGAAGCCACCGGGATGATCAACAGCCACGCCCCGGACTGCTTCAGGCGCACCGAGCTATCGCGTAAGCCTTTACCGGACAAGGGTTAACGCCTTTTTTAGCCGGGAAGGCGTAGGTTCGACTCAACGCCGCCACGCGGCGTTTTCCGTCTGGTCCACCCAACCATCTGTGAGGGTCCCATGGCTTCGAGTTCCGCCCAGCTGTTCATTCCGCACTGCGAATCGACACAGGGACCGTGGATCGTCCGCCGTGCCTCGTCACCGCTTGGCCGCTACGCCAGTCAGGCCATGGCCATCGCCGCCGCGGAGGCGCTCGCGCCGGGCCTCTCCGACAGCCTCGGCCTCCCCGTGGAGATCCACGTTCAGCAAGCCGATGGCACGTGGGAAGAACACACCTACGTAGTCGCCGGGCTGGTGGCCGGCCTCCCTGCGTCGCCCGCCGGGATCAACCGTCACGCCTGAGCGTCATGGGGTGAGACGTCGATGAGGTAACCTTGACCGGTTGCCTCTTCCTCTTTTGCGCCCATCGATGCTCACCGACGACACCAAAGCCGCCATCCGCGCTGCCTACACGCGGCTGAAGGACGGGCTTGCGGGTTTCCGCGGCCGTTCGGCGCAGCTGAAGATGATCGCGGAGGTCGCCAAGGCGCTGGCCGAACCGGCGGGCGCCGCGGTGATCGAGGCGCCGACCGGCACGGGTAAGTCGATGGCTTACCTCATCGCTGGCCTGGAAGTCGCCCGGGCCCAGAAGAAGAAGCTGGTCATCGCGACGGCCACGGTGGCGCTGCAGGAGCAGCTGGTCCAGCGCGACATTCCCCAATACCTCAGCTTGTGCGGCGTCGAGGCCAAGATTGCGCTGGCCAAGGGCCGTGGCCGTT